>NZ_BAAAZP010000236.1:0-88106 GCF_039536965.1 Nonomuraea antimicrobica
GGCCCTGGCCGGTGGCCGTGCCGGACGTGGACGCGCTCGGCGAGCTCGACCCCGGCTGGGCGGCGGCCTTCGAACGCGCCGCCCACTCGCTGCGCGGCGTGCACCTGCTCTCCATCGACCCCGATCCCTTCCTGCGGGCCGCGGAACTGCTCTACCAAGGCGCCTTCGTCGCCGAGCGGCACCGCGCGGTCGGCGAGTTCGTCACCAAGGGCGGTCCGGATCTGGACCCCACCGTCGCGGGCATCATCACGGCCGCCGGCGCGCTCCCCGCACACCGCCTGTTCGCCGACCAGGAAACCCTCGCGGACCTGCGCGCCCAGGCCATGGCGAACCTCGGGGACGCGGACGCCGTCCTGCTCCCCACGACCCCCGGCCACCCGACTCTCGCCGAGGTGGCCGCCGAGCCCCTGGCCGCCAACTCCAGGCTCGGGCGCTTCACCAACTCCACCAATCTGTTCGGCCTGTCCGCCCTGGCCGTACCGGCGGGCACGGTCGGCAGGCTTCCCTTCGGCGTGATGCTGCTGGGCCGTCCGTACGCCGACGACCACCTGGCGGCGATCGCCGAGACCCTCCGTCCGCCGCTGCGCCTGGCCGTCGCGGGCGCCCACCTCAGCGGCCAGCCGCTCAATCACCAGCTCACCGAACGCGGTGCCGACCTCGTCGTCACCACGACCACCGCCGCGGCCTACCGCCTGTACGCCCTGCCGACCGCCCCGCCCAAGCCGGGCCTGGTCCGCGTGGCGGAGGACGGTGCGCCGATCGAGGTCGAGGTGTGGGAGCTGCCACCCGACGGCCTGGGGAGCCTGCTCGCCGAGGTGCCCCGGCCGCTCGCGCTCGGCCAGGTCGAGCTGGCCGACGGCAGCATGGTGACCGGCTTCGTGTGCACGCCGGAGGGCCTGGCGGGCGCGGCCGACATCACGGCACACGGCGGCTGGCGAGCCTACCTGGCAGCGGACTGAGAGCACGCCTTCGGCGGCCTGCGGTTGACGCTCACCGGGTGACGTCCGTGAGCGGGACACCGTTCGCTCCGGCGAGGCGGGCGAGCACCGCGTCGTTGCCGGTGGCCTTCGCTTCGGCGAGTTCCTCTCGGGTGACGCCCACCGCGGTAATGAACTCGACCTCGCCGCCAGGGGCGTCGATCACGCCCAGATGCGGGTCGGTGACGAACAGCAGCGCGCCGAGCCTGCTCGTCTCCGGCCCGAGCTGACCGGCAACACCCATCCGGTGCCCGTCGGCGAACGGGTGGCCCTCGCCGAACACGTACGTGCCGAGGTTCTGCAGCGTCGCCAGCGCCCAGCCAGGCGGCAGCTCGTCGCCTTCGCCGCGCGGGACGCGCATCGTCAGCTCGAAACCGAGGCCGCCGGCACCCGGTTCTGGGCCGACGTCGCGCAGACCGTCCAGGTCGCTGAAACCCCACGTGACAAGCAGCCAGCAGCCGTCCGCGCGGTGCGCGCTCAGCTCTTGGACGCCCTCACCCATCGGGATGTTGGTCGCCCAGCGCAGCGGCTCGTCATCGGGGAGGTGCGCCTCCAGCGCGGTGGCGATCGCCGCTCGGCTGCCCTGGGGCGGCCGGGGGACGCCGCCGTGCAGGTAGGCGTCCATCAGCCCGCCCCAGAACGTGTCCGGCGCGAGAGCACGCTCATCGCATGTCCTCAGGTCGGCGATGACCTTCTCGAGGTACGGGCGCGCCTCTTCCTGGGACGCCCCGCCCATCTCCTGCGCGCACAGCTCGACTCGGTGCAGGAACTCCACGAACGCGCCGAGCGAGGCGTTGATGGTCTCGGGCTCGGGGGTGGGCACGCCGTCCTCCAGCGCGAGCAGGAAGACGTTGCCGCTCTCCAGCTCCATGGCGTAGCGGATCCGATCGTCGGTACAACCCTTGCCGAGGATCATGAAACGTGCGGGTCGCTCCGGCGTCTCGGCATCGAAAACCGTCAGGGCATCGAGGGGACCGTTCACGTGCATCGTGAAGAGAATGTCGGCGGTGACCGGCAGGCCGACCTCACACAGCAGCTCCACGTCCTCTGACCGGAAGCCGCGCTGCTCGGCCTGGTCGCGGTCGAGCGTGACGACGCCGTCCGTGCCGAAGACCCGGACGAGTTCGGAGTGCGTGACCACTGACAGCCTCTTTCACAGGGGGCGGGAGACCATCAAGATCGTAGTGCTGCCGTGCCCTCCCCGCCTTGATCTCCTGGAACCAACGATCGCATTCTCTCGATCGTCCTGATCACCGACGGCATGAGCAACAGAGGCCTCGCCACCGCCTTCAGCACCTACCGGGCCCAGCAATCGGGCCTCTCCCGGACCGGTCAGGAGGCGACGGACAGGCGGGTGGACAGACGCTTGCGGTACGCGTCCAGCACCACCGCCACGATGATGACCGCGCCGGTCACGATGGTGCGCTGGAAGTCCGAGACCCCCATCAGCAGCAGTCCGTTCGTCAGGACCCCGAGCAGGCAGGCCCCCAGCAGGGTGCCGATCACCGAGCCCCGGCCGCCGGAGAGGCTGGCGCCGCCGATCACCACCGCGGCGATCGCGTTCAGCTCGTATCCCTGGCCCAGGATCGGGCTCGCCACGCCCAGCCGCGCCATGTAGACGATCGCGGCGACGCCGACACAGGCCCCGCCGATCATGAAGCAGATCACCTTGATGACGCCGGTACGGTGACCGGACAGGCGCACCGCCTCCTCGTTGTTGCCGGTGGCGTAGACGAGCCGCCCGAAGACGGTACGCGACAGCACGAACCAGGCGACCGCCGCCATCAGCAGCGCGACCGCGAAGACCGCGGGCACGCCGGCCAGGGTCGCGGTGCCGAACGAGGTCAGCGACTCGGGGAGGCTGTAGATGGTCGCCGCGCCGGTGTACTGCTGGGCCGCGCCGCGCGCGACGTAGAGCATGCCGAGCGTGACGATGAACGACGGCACCCGCCAGCGTTCGGTCACGAACCCGTTGATGAAACCGGCCGCCGCGCCGATCAGCAGGCTGAGCAGGATCGCGCCCGGGATGGACCCCGCGCCTCCGCCCTCCATCGCGGTGCCGGCCACCACGGCGCACAGTGCGATGAGCGAGCCGACCGACAGGTCGATGCCACCCACGAGGATGATGAAGGTCATGCCGACGGCCAGGATCGTGTTGAGCGTGATCTGGGTCATGATGTCGCGGATGTTCTGCGCCGTACCGAAGTGCGGTGCGAACGCCAGGAAGAACACCCCCAGCGCCACGAGCGCGACACCGATGCCGGCCTCGCCGAGCACCTGGCTGACCACGCGGTTCGTACGCGGGTTGCCCCGCGCCACACTGATCGAGCTCATGCCGAAATTCCGTTCTTGAGGTAGCCGGAGTACGCGAGGTTGAGCACCCGTTCGGCGTCGAAGTCGGGGCGGGCGATCTCGCCGGCGATCCGGCCCTTGGAGAAGACGAGGATGCGGTCACAGATGCCGAGGAGTTCGGGCAGGTCGGAGGAGACCACGAGCACGCCCTTGCCTGAGTCGGCGAGGCTGAGCAGCAACTGGTGGATCTCGTAGCGGGCGCCGACGTCGATGCCGCGGGTGGGCTCGTCGACGATCAGCAGATCGGTGTCGGCGGCCAGCCAGCGGGCGAGCACGACCTTCTGCTGGTTGCCGCCGGACAGCGCCCGTACCTTCTGGTGCGGGCCGGTCGCGCGGACGTGGAGCCGCTCCGACAGGTCGCGGGCGGCGGCGGTCTCGGCGCCGTGGCTCAGCAGGCCCAGCCTGCTGACCTGGTCGATGGCGGCCAGGCTCATGTTCGCCGCGATGGGCAGGTCCAGCACCAGCCCCTGGGCCTTGCGGTCCTCGGTGAGGAAGCTGATGCCGTGGCGGACCGCGTCTCGGGGATGCGTGATCCGCACCGGCCGGCCGCGTACCTCGACGGTGCCGGCGGCCGGTCGGTCCGCGCCGAAGATGGCCCGCATCGTCTCCGTACGTCCGGAGCCGACCAGCCCGGCGACCCCGACCACCTCGCCGGACCGCACCGACAGCGAGACGGGCGGCGCGTCCGGGGTCACCTTCAGGTCGGTGACGCGCAGCAGGTGGTCACCGACCGGCCGGTCGGCGACGGGCGGGTACTCGGCGTCGAGGTCGCGCCCGACCATCATCCGCACCAGTTCGGCGGGGGTGAGCTCAGCGACCGGTCCGGTGTGCACGCCCCTGCCGTTGCGCAGCACGGTCAGGCGGTCCCCGATCTCGAAGATCTCCTCCAGGTGGTGGGAGATGTAGATGACCGCGACCCCCTCGGCGGTGAGCCGGCGCAGTTGCGTGAACAGCGTGGCGGTCTCGCGTGGGGTGAGCGTGGCGGTGGGCTCGTCCATCACCAGCAGCCGGCAGTCGCCGGAGAGCGCCTTCGCGATCTCGACGAGCTGCATCTGGGCGATGCCGAGCCGTTCGACCGGGGTGTCCGGGGAGACCTCGAGCCCGACCTGTTCGAGCAGTTGCCTGGCGCGCCGCCGCATCGCCCCGCGGTCCACGAGGCCCAGGCGCCGGGGCAGCCGCTGCAGGAACAGGTTCTCCGCGACCGAGAGCGCCGGCAGCAGGGCCAGCTCCTGGTGCACGACCTGGATGCCGGCGCGCAGGGCGTCGGCGGCGGCGGCCGGCCGGTGCGGCTCCCCGCCGAACGTCATCGTCCCGCCGTCGGGGCGTTCGATGCCGGCCAGGCACTTGACGAGGGTGGATTTTCCGGCGCCGTTCTCGCCGATCAGGATGTGGATCTCACCGGCCTTGACGCTGAGGTCGACCTCGTCGAGGGCGGTGACGCCCGCGTACCGCTTGGTCAGGCCGGCGATGTCGAGAAGTGCGGTGTCAGTGGTGGTGGGCATGGCGACCTGACTCCTTCGGGGACCACGGTCTCATGGGGTGAGGACAGGGTGGGGAGGGTTGCTTCCGCGGCCCCACCCCGGCCTCGTGGCGGGTGTCAGCCGACGTTGTCCTTGGTGATGACCGTGATCGGCGTCTTCTGCCAGCCGGTCACCTGCTCACCGTTGATCATCTTCATGGCGTAGTCGATGCCGTCCGCCGCCTGCTTGGAGCCGAACTGGTCGAGCGTCGAGACCATCACGCCGCTCTGCAGGTACGGCTTGACCGCCGGGATGTTGTCGAACGACGCGACCTTGATGTCGGCCTTGCGCTCCTCGATGACCTTGATGACCCCCAGCGCCATCGCGTCGTTGGAGACCAGCACCCCCTTGATGTCGGGGTGGGCGGTGAGCATGTTGCCGAACACGGTGTGGGCCTCGTCGGTCTCCCAGTGCGCGGTCTTGGAGTCCAGCAGCTCCAGACCGCCCTCGGCCACCGCGTCGTCGAAGCCGTTCTTGCGCTGGAGCGCGTTGTCGGCGCCCGGGTTGCCTTCCAGGATCACCACCTTCGCGCCCTTGCCCAGAGCCTTGGCCAGCTCCATACCGGACTGCTTGGCGCCGTCCCGGTTGTCCGGGCCGACGAACGGCACGTCGGCCCCGGCCTGCTGCAGCGCGGCGTCGTCCAGCTTGACGTCGATGTTGACCACCTTGATGCCGGCCTTCGCCGCCTTGGCGGCGGACTGGACCAGCGCCTTGGAGTCGGCCGGGGCCAGCACGATCGCCTGGGCCTGCTTGGTGATGCACTTCTCGACCAGCGCGACCTGCCCGTCGACGTCGGTCTCGTTCTGGGTGCCGCTGGAGTCGAGGGTGACGTTGCCGAGCTTGGCGACGTGGTCGACCGCGCCCTGCTGCATCTGCTGGAAGTACTCGTTGGCGAGGGACTTCATGACCAGGCAGACCGTGGGCTTGCCGGTCGGCTCGGCGGCCACCGTGGTGCCGGTGCTCTCCTGGCCGCAGGCGGCCAGGGCCGAGACGGCGGCCAGGGTGACGATCGGGATCAGCGCGGCCCTTGTCTTCATGGGCCCTCCTTTTGTTTCTTTGTGGCGTGCGTTGCAGAGGTGTCGAAAGGCGGGGGAATCAGAACGCGACGCCCGCGTGCAGGACGACGTTGGCGTAGGGGGTGGCCTCGCCGGTCCGGATGACCGCGCGGGCGTTGCCGGTGAGCTCCTTGAGCCGCTCGTGCGGCACGGACGAGCGGCGGATCGGGCCGAGTGCCGCGGCCAGGCCCGAGACGGCCACCGGATCGGCGAGTTCGGCCGCGACGGTGGCGTGTTCGAAGACGCCTTCGGCGAGTACGGCGCGCAGCACGGGCAGGAAACCCGGCTCGCCCCGGGACCACAGCAGGTCGATGCGCTCCACGCCGGCCGGTACCGGAAGGCCGGCGTCGGCCACGACGATCAGATCGGTGTGACCGAGCCCGGTCAGCACCTCGATGAGGCGGGGATGCCAGATGCCCTCACGGCGCATGGCCGGTCCTTCCCGCGCCGCCGCCGGAAACCGGGGCCGGGCGCTCGGGGGCCGCGAGCAGCGCGTCCACCTCGAACCGGCTGGGCGCGCTCTGCGCACCAGGGCGGGTGGTGGCCAGGGCGCCGGCGGCGCAGGCGCGCCGGACCGCGGCGTCCAGCTCACGCACGCCGGTGGCACGTGCCACGGCCAGTTCCGCGCAGAACGTGTCACCCGCGCCGACCGCGTCGACCACCTCGATCGGGAACGTGGGGAGGTGCCGGCTGCGCCCGTCGCTCCCCGCCAGCACCGCTCCCCTGGCTCCCAAGGTGACCACCACCTCGGCCGGGCCCAGGTGGCGCAGCGCCGAGGCGTACTCGAGCGGATCCGACCCCTCCAGCCGCTCCGCCACGTCGCCGATCAGGCCGGCCGCCTCGGTCTCGTTCACGACCAGCAGGTCGGCCAGGCCGATCAGCTCGCGCAGCGAATCGTCCACCGTGGTCGGCAGCGGCGCGGCGTTGAGCACGACGGACACGCCGGCGGCGCGGGCCAGCCGTGCCGCCGCCGTACTGGTCTCGATCGGGACCTCGAGCTGGAGCAGGAGCACGCCGGCCGAGTCGAGCCGGCCGCTCAGCGCGCCCAGGTCTTCCGGCCGCAGCAGGCCGTTCGCGCCGGGCGAGGTGATGATCATGTTCTCGCCCGCCGGATCCACCAGGATCAGCGCCGTGCCGGTCGGCCCGCCGACGGTGGCCACCCCGGCGAGGTCGACGCCCGCTTCGGCCAGGGTCGCGCTCACCTGCGCGCCGAACTCGTCGTCGCCCATGACGCCGACCATGGCGGTCCGCGCGCCCAGCCGCCGGGCGGCGGCCGCCTGGTTGGCTCCCTTGCCGCCGGTGCCGCGGTCGAGACGGCCTCCCGGCACCGTCTCCCCTGGGCTCGGCAGGCGGGGGACCCGGATCCGCAGGTCCATGTTCAGGCCGCCCACCACGACGACCTCCGGCTCAGCCGTCATGGTGATCATCGCCGATCGCGGAGTCGCCGCCGGCGGGATCCGGACAGCCGCAGGATCCGCGGGCGACGAGCGCGGTGGGATGCACGATCCGGCGCGGCGCCAGCTCCCGATCGGCGATCTTGGCGACCAGCCACTCGACCGCGGAGCGGCCGAGCTCGTCGAAAGGCTGACGCATCGTGGTCAGCGCGGGCACGGTGTAGGCGCTGCCGTCGATGCCGTCGAACGCGCAGATGGCGACGTCGTCCGGGACCCGCAGGCCCAGTTCGGCGGCGGCCCGCAGCACGCCGATGGCCTGCTCGTCGCTGGTGACGAAGAGGGCGTCAGGATGCCGCGGGCCCGCGAGCAGCCGCCGACCGGCGCGGTAGCCGTCGGCCCGGCCGAACGCCACGTGCACCAAGGGCGTCTCGGCCGGATCCTGCCCGGCTTCGGTGAGGGCGCGGCGCCAGCCGGCGACCCGGTCGACCGTCGGGTGGATGCCGGCGAGTCCGGCGATGCAGCCGATCCGCCGCCTCCCGTGGCCGATGAGGTGGCTGGTGGCCTGGTAGCCGCCGCCTTCGTTGTCCACCAGGACGTGGGTCGCGCCCGGCAGCTCCAGCTCGCGGTCGAGCACCAGCCGGGGCACCGCGGTGTCGGACAGCTCGCTGATCCAGCTCCGCGGGCCGTGCGCCGGGACCATGATGAGCCCGTCGACCTGCCGGTCCAGCAGGGTCCGGATGTACGTCACCTCGCGGGCGTCGTCCCCCATCGCGTTGCCCAGCAGCATCGTGTACCCGTGGGCGAAGCCGACGTGCTCGATGGCGCGGGCCAGCTCGGCGAAGAAGGGGTTGGAGTTGTCGGGTACGACGAGCCCGAAGGTCATGGTCCGGGACGTCTTCAGCGAGCGGGCCACCGCGTTGGGCCGGTACCCGAGTTGCTCGATGGCCGCGAGAATCTTCTCGCGGGTGGCAGGCGCGACCCCGCGCGGACCACCGTTGAGCACGTAGCTGACCACGGCCTCCGAAGTGCCTGCCAGGCGCGCCACGTCACGTCGAGTTACCATCTCCGCCCTTCAACTCGTGTTGATTACTCGTGTTGACGGAAGTATGGGCCCGGCCTGACCGGCTTGCAAGAGTCAGCGGGTGTAACACTTCGGCAACACGGCGGTGAACCACCGTTATCCGCGAACACGCGGGCCCGCCGATGCGGACCGGACGAACGACGACCTGGGTCCGCCCGGCACCAGCGGACCGGGCGAACGACGACCTGGATTCGTCCGGCACCAGCAGGCCGGGCGAACGGCGACCTGGACCCGCCCGGCACCAGCGGGCCGGAGGCGGGCAGAGCCTTCCTGCGACCGGTCCCCGCCGAACCGGCGGGCCCGCTTCGCCTGGCTCACCGGCAGTCCGGCGAGTCGGCAACGCGTGTGGCAGGAGAGTGTGCGGCACTCCCAGGCGCACCGGCAACCCTTCGTGACGAACTCGTTAATCAACATGGCCGTGAGATTACGATCCGCTAACGAAGACCGCCCAAACCTTGATCCCCCGGCCACCGGCCCGCTTCCTTTTGTCCAGCAACTCGTGTTGTCAACACGTGTTGCGCTTCGATCCGAGAAGGACGGTCGAAATGCAAAGAGGAAGACTCTCCCGGGCGATCGCCGCTGTCGTGTCAGCGGCGGTAGGCGCAACCGTGGCGCTGGGCGCGCCCGCGGTCGCCACCCCCCAACCCGCCAAGGACAACTCCGCTGGAGGCAAGTACCGGTTGTCGCTCGACCGGGACACGTACGCCGACCGGCTGCAGGCCATGTGGCTGGCCGAATGCATCGCCAACTGGACTGGCCTGAACACCGAACTGCAGCGGCAGGCCCCGCCGTTCTACACGGACGCCGACTGGGGCACCAACCAGGGCCGGTCCGGAGCGAAGATCGATTTCGTCATCCAGGCGCCGTGGGGAGCCGACGACGACACCGACATCGAGTACACCTACACGCATCTGATGACCAACGTCGCGAAGAGCCCTTGGCTGACGGCGGAGCAGATCGCCGATGGGTGGAAAGAGCACATCAACCGGTTCATCTGGGTGTCCAACGCTCGCGCCCGAGAGCTGATGGGCCAGGGCATCCTGCCGCCGTCGACCGGCATGAACGTCGCCAACAAGGGCTCGCTCATGATCGACGCGCAGCTCACGACCGAGGTGTTCGGCGCGGTCGCCCCCGGCCGGCCCGACCTGGCCATGGAGATCGCCGACCTGCCGATCCAGACGACGGCCGACGGCTACGCCACCCACATCTCGCAGTACTACGCGGTGCTGTACTCCCTCGCCACCGTGGTCGACCCGAAGCTCTCGGGCCGTGACCAGGCGCTGTGGCTGACCCGGGAGGCGCGCAAGTACATCCCGGACACCTCCAAGGCCGCGGACATCGTCGACTTCGTACTCGCCGACTTCCTGGCCAACCCCGACGTGAACGACTGGGAGGCCACCCGCGACCGGATCTACCAGCGTTACCAGGCCGACGCCGCGAGCAACGGCTTCATCTTCCGCCCCTACCCCATCGGACCTGGCCGGGAACTGGCCGTCGAGGCCGCGATCAACTTCGCGACCGGCGTTCTGGCGCTGCTGTACGGGGAGGGCGACTACCGTCGCACGATCCAGGTCGGCACCCTGTCCGGGTGGGACTCCGACAACCCCACGGCCACCCTCGGCGGGCTCATCGGGCTGATGCGCGGCACGGACTACATCCGCGCCCAGTTCCCCGGGACCACGCTCTCCGACAACTACAACGCCTACCGCACCCGCGACAACCTGCCTGACTACCTGCCGGACGACCCCGCGGCGACCGACACCTTCACCCTGCTCGCCGAGCGCATGCTGCCGCTGGTGGACCAGGCGGTCAAGGCGGGCGGCGGCAAGGTTTCCACGCGGAGCTGGAACATCAAGACGGTCGCGGCTCCCGACCCAGCGAACCTGACGAGTCTCGCCGCCGCCAACCCGGTCATGGACCTGTACCAGCGCAGTGCCAACAACCAGGTGCGGCTGACCGGCGGCAGCGTCCAGGCGTCGACCTCGGCGACCGGATCCACCGACGGGGGCGGCCAGGCGTCCGCCGCCGCGTTCGCCGACGGCCGGGAGGCGAACTTCTCCGGGTACGAGCCCCCGCAGGACGCGCAGTTCTTCTCCGGCCGCGCCGACGGGCCGGTGAGCTTCTCGGTCACGTACAACCGTCAGGTGCGCGTCGACACCGTGCGCTTCATGACCGGCGACCACACGGAGACCGGAGGCTGGCTGGAGAGCGCCAAGGTCGAACTGCGCGGCCCGGACGGCCGCTGGCGGGCCGCGAAGGCGGTGCCCGACAGCGAGCTGAACAGCGGCCGGCCGTACCAGATCGTCGACTTCGACCTCGGCCGGTCGACGACGGTGACCGGCGTGCGCGTGGTCGGCGAACTCGGCGAGAGCGCGTACGCGACCGTCGCCGAACTGGACGCGCTGGCACCGTCGAAGAACTGACGCCCGGCGACCAAGTCGATCAGCCGACGCGCGAAGGGCGCCCGTACCCGCCGGGTACGGGCGCCGTTCCCCGGCTGTGATGATCTATCTGGCCTGTGGGATGCGAAAACCGGCCCCGCCCAAGCCTCCGGTCCTCCGCCGATCACCGCTCAGCGAGTAAAGGAACGTTTGGTTCTTTAGATACACTTGTGCATTATCTCGATTATGGATCTTCACGTGCCCGAGCCGGCGCGGGATCGCCGGGTGCGCCGCTCACGCGCCGCCCTGATGCGGGCCGCCGTCGCGCTGGTGACCGAACGCAGGACGTCAGGCGTGCCGCTTTCCGACATCGCCGAGGCCGCGGATGCGAGCCGGAAGGTGGTGTACCAGCACTTCGGCGATCGCGACACGCTGCTGCTGGAAGCCGGCCTCGATCTCGCCAGACGAGAGCTGCTCCCCCACCTCACCACCAGCCCGAAGGAGACGGACGGACGAGAGCGAGCGCTCGCGGTGTCCCGGCATTTCGCCGAGCATCGGGTGTTCTACCGTGCCCTGCTGACCGGATCCTGTGCGTTCGCACTGGGCCAGGAGTTGATCAGGTTGCTGCTGCCGGTCAACCGGAAGGGCATGCAGGAGCTCTACGGCGACCTGCTCGACCCGCAGGCCATCGACGACATGGCCACCTTCATGACCGGCGGCGCGGCCTCTCTCGTCACGACCTGGGTGATCGAGGGCGCCGACCCGCTCGATCCGGAGGCGTTCACCGACCGGCTGCTGAGCGTGACGTCCGCCCTGATGACGGCCGTACACCCGGCCACCGGCACATCAGACATGGAGGCCCCTCAATGAACCTGATCAGCCGGCTCATCCAGCGCCGTCTGGAGCTGCCGCCGCCACTGACCCGGGATGTGGTGGTCCAGCGGGACCTTCGAGTCCCCATGATCGACGGGGTCGAACTTCTGGCGGACCGGTGGGCCCCACGAGTCGGCGGCGAGGGCCTGCCGACCGCGTTGATCCGTACCCCGTACGGCCGACGCGGGCCCTTCGGCATGATCCTGGCCCGGCCGCTGGCAGAGCGTGGCTACCAGGTCCTGATCCAGAGCGTGCGCGGCGGTTTCGGCTCCGGTGGGACCTTCGATCCGATGCGGCAGGAACGCGCGGACGGCCTGGCAACCCTCGGCTGGCTGGTGAAGCAACCCTGGTTCGGCGACGCGATCGTGCTGTATGGCATGAGCTATCTGGGACATGTGCAGTGGGCGGTCGCCGACCAACTGCCACCACAGGTCAAGGCGATCATTCCGGTGGTGACCGAGTCGGCGCTGACCCTGGAGTTCCTGCGTGCCGACGGCATGTCGCTGGAGACACCGTTCGGCTGGGGCGTGCTCGTCGCCACCCAGGAACGCCGGCTCGCGATGCCGCGCCAGCCGGCCCAGGCGAGGAAGACGGCCCGCTCCCTGCGGACGCTTCCCCTCGACCGGGCCGACATCGCCGCGATCGGCGAGCACTCCGACTACATCCAGGACATCCTCGCCCACGACGGCGACCATCCCCGCTGGAGCGGCTTCGACCACCGGGACCGGGTCGCCGAGGTGACGGCGCCGGTCAGTTCGATCGGCGGCTGGTACGACATCTTCCTGCCCGGCCAGCTACGCGACTTCCAGATCCTGCAGGACGCGGGGCGCCCGGCACGGCTGACCGTAGGACCCTGGACCCACGCGGAGTTCTCCAACGTGCCGGTCAAGGAGGCCCTGGAATTCGGGCTCGCCCATGCCCGCGGCGAGCGACCGTCGCCACGCCCACCGGTCCGGCTCTACGTCATGGGGGAGGATGCCTGGCGCGACTTCGAGTCCTGGCCGCCCAGCGGCTACCCACCGCGCCCCTTCCACCTCCACCCCGACGGCGGGCTCGCGGTCGAGCCGCCGGCCGAGTCCGAGCCCGACCACTTCCGCTACGACCCCGCCGACCCCACTCCCGCGGTCGGCGGCGTACGCCTGGTCAAGGACTGCGGACGTGTCGACAACAGCACACTGGAAAACCGCCCGGATGTGCTCACCTACACCACGCCCGCCCTCGACCAGGACGTCGAGATGATCGGCGAGGTCAGCGCCGAGATCTGGTTCCGCTCCAGCCTGCCCCACGCCGACGTCTTCGTCCGCCTCTGCGACGTCGACCTCGCCGGACGCTCCTGGAACATCTGCGACGGCCTCATCAGCCTGACCGGCGCCGACGAACCACAGTGCGCCACCGTGCGACTCTGGCCCACCGCCCACCGCTTCAAGCGCGGACACCGCATCCGCGTCCAGGTCTCCAGCGGCGCCTTCCCCCGCTACGCCCGCAACCCCGGCACCGGGGAACCACGCGCCACCGCCACCACCCTCCTCACCGCCGACCAAACCGTCTACCACGACCCTGAGCGCCCGTCCGCGATCATCCTCCCCGCCCGGCCGAACTGACCGCTGACCACAGCGCGACTTTCCGCCCGGGAGGACTTCCAGCGGGAACCCAAGGGCGGGCAGCCTTTTCAAGAACACCGGCCGAAGCTGTTCCTCCTGGCAGAGCACCGCGTCGGCCGCCCGATCCATGGCCGCACCGACGACGACCATGGCGTAGGCGTCGGGACTGGTTCTGCCGGTGATGAGGGCCTCTGATCCCTCAGCCTTGGGCCAGGAGACCCAGGGTTTCGGGCGCTTCCCAGGGGATCAGCTACCGGTCGGGGCTGGTTTCCTGGTGCGCGTACTGGTTGATCAGGTCGGCGAGGGCTTGTCGGTCATGGTGGTCCCGCTGTGCTGCGCCGACCCTGGGATCAGGTCGGGCCCGTCGAAGAAGCCCGGTTGGCCCGCTGCCGAGCCGTTGGTGTCGGCGGCGATGACGTCGGCGACCGGCACGATGCCGGTGAGGCGTTCGGCCAGGGCTGCTTCGACAGCGCAACGGTTGTGGTTGAGGTAGCGGCGCAGAACGTACTGATCGCCGCCTCAGGCGGTGTCGAACCAGGGCTTGTGGGCGGCCCAGTGCTTGACCCACCCGGCAAATCCGGCTTCTCCTGTGGAGAAGCCGAATTCGGCGCCGAAGGGTGCGGCGCCTTCGCCGTTGATCTGCCAGACATGCCCCCGGTGCGGTCCGCTGACGATGAGGTGCCAGTACATGCCGCACCCGTCAGTGCCCAGAACGATCGATCCGTGATCGAAGACCTGCTCAAGAAGGGGATCGATCTCCTCATCAGGGCGGGGATCGTCTTCCCAGACCCACATCTCCGTCAGCGGGAAGGGATGGGCCAAGACCCTCTGCGGTCGACCATCTCCCCAGTCCTCGGGCAGAGCCGCCAACGGCACGAGTCCGAAGTCCGGCGGTCCCGAAGAGGAGCCGTCGCAGACCTCCGCGACGAACGTCCGATACGGCTCCGGCAGGACGACCCCATGCTCTGCCTCGAAGGCGTGGACAGCGTCCCAGCCCAGCGGCTGTTCACCTGCATCGACGTCGAACGCGGCACGAAGCGCGGCAAGGTCGGCAGGGTCGGCGTGATCAGTGTCCATGCGGCCAATAGGTATCACCACGCCCCGACAAATCGCGTCGGCGAAATTCCTGGTCCGGAGTGTCCGGTGCGCGTAGACCTTGCCACATCCGGCCGACAGCAGCTTGCCTCGACGATGCTCCGCTGGAACGGCGCCTCCTGGCGGACCGCCGTGCCGCCGACGGCTTCTACGGCAGCCCGCGATGACGTGTGGCTGGTGACGCAGGGCGCCTTCGAGCGGTCCTGGTCCTGCGGGGTGCCCGGCCGTGGCATGGTCGTGCGCTGGGACGGCACCGCGTGGAGGTGGCTGAACCTGCCGTTGGCCAAGACCTGGCTACCTGCCGTCCGCGCCGACCGGGGCGGCGGTGTGTGGACCGCCGCCAACCCCGCCCACGCGCAGTCGTACGTGCTCAACTTCCGCACCACCCGCTGTCGGTCGTAGCCACCATCGACGGGAAGGCGGACGAGCGGAGATTCGAACACGACGAGAACGGCGCATCGGCATGGCCCCGGCTGACCGAACGCGAGCGCCAGCGAGGTGGCAGACTGTGACCATGCGGCCACCCCGAGCGAGATACTTCAACACCACCGGCCCGTGCGACCCACAGCACCACTACATGCTGCCCCCCGCCCAACGGCTCCCCCAGGCACGCGAGCTCATCGAGATGGACCGCTACTTCGTCCTGCACGCGCCCCGGCAGAGCGGGAAGACGACAGCGCTGCGCACCCTGGCGTCCGAGCTCACCGCCGAGAGTGACATCGCCGCCCTGATGTTCTCCTGCGAGCGCGCCAAGTCGGCCGGTGACGACTACGCCGCCGCGGAGGAGATCCTGCTGAAGTCCCTCCGCCAGGCCACCGAGTGGGCAGGATGGCCAGACGAACTGCTGCCGCCGCATCCTTGGCTGCGGGCTCCGGCGGGCACCCGGTTCGGTTCGGCGCTGACCGAGTGGTGCCACCGCTGCCCGCGCCGGGTGGTGCTGTTCCTCGACGAGATCGACGCCCTACAGGGCAACAGCCTGGTCAGCATCCTCAGCCAGCTCCGCGACGGTCACAACGCGCGGCCGGGCGGCCAACCGTTCCCCACGTCCGTGGTGCTGTGCGGGTTGCGCGACCTGCGTGACTACAAGGTCGCCTCGGGCGGCGACCCCGGCCGGTCGAACCCGGCCGGCCCGTTTAACATCATCCGCAAATCGCTGCGGCTGGGCGATTTCACCGCCGATCAGATCGCCGAGTTGTACGGCCAGCACACGCAGGCGACCGGCCAGGAGTTCGCCAAGGATGCGGTGGATCGGGTCTTCGAGCTGACGCAGGGACAGCCGTGGCTGGTCAACGCCATCGCCGATGAGACCATCTCCGAGATGAGGTTGACCGGGACGATCGGCGCCGGGCAGGTGGAAGACGCCAAGGAGCGGCTCATCCGGCAGCGGGCCACCCACCTCGACACGCTGGCCGCCCGACTACGCGAACCCCGAGTGGAACGAGTGATCGAGCCGATCATGGCGGGAACGTGGCCAGACACGGACACTTCTTTCGACGATGACGTCTCCTACGCTCACGATCTGGGCCTCATCCGGGGAACCAGGGACCTGGAGATCGCCAACCCGATCTACCGAGAGGTCTTGCTACGAGTCCTGGGCCACCGCACGGAGCGGTTCGTGAAGACCGATCCGCACAGTTTCGTGCTCCCGGACGGCCGTTTCGACCTGCCGCGCCTGCTGCGGGAGTTCGTCGTGTTCTGGCGTGAGCACGGCGAAGTGCTCATCCGGCAGGAGGGCTACCACGAGGCCGCCTGCCAGATCATCCTCATGGCCTTCCTGCACCGCCTCGCCAACGGCGGAGGCTACCTCGACCGCGAGTACGCCGCCGGCACCAAGCGCCTGGACGTCCTGGTCCGCTGGCCCTACACCAGCCCGGAAGGCGAACGACTGATGCAGCGGGAGGCCATGGAGCTGAAGGTCTGGCGAGCCGGCGAGCACGACCCGACGCCCGACGGCCTCGCACAACTCGACCGGTACCTCGACCGCCTCACCCTTTCCACCGGCGTGCTGGTGATCTTCGACCGCCGCCCAGAAGCCCCGCCGTGGAAGGAACGCGGTGGGTTCGAGCAGGTGACCACGCCCTCCGACCGAGATGTCACCGTACTGCGTGTCTGACATTGTCCCCGCCTGAGTTGCACCGGAAGCTGCGACACCACATGGGCCAGGGCGTCCGAGGGCCGCGCACGGCGGTGCCGGTTCAGGTGCCGGGGCACTCGGTCGCCGGCGAGGGTGCCGGGCGTTCCCCGGGGAGCACCCCAGGCCCAGTCGTGGGCCCAGTCGTGGGCTCGGTCGTGGGCTCGGTCGTGGGCGTGCGCGCGGGCGTCGTACCGCCTCCGGCCAGCCCGACGGCGAGGGCCAGCGCCGCGAGCACCGCGGCGCCCCACAGCAGCGTGGGGATCCCGGCGGCTTCGACGACGGTCCCGCCGAGGAAGGCGCCCAGGGCGATGGCCGCGGTGAAGACGCCCACGTAGACACCGGTCACCTGCTCCACCCGGTGCGGCGCGGCCTGGGTCATCCAGATCTGCCCGGCCACCGACAGCCCGCCGTAGGTCAGCCCCCACAGGGCGACGCTCACCCCGGTGAGACCCGCCGTGGTGCTGAAGAGGGCCAGCAGCGCCACCGACAGGGCGATGCCCGCCGTCAGGCCGAGGACGGTGACCCGGGCGCGCCAGGCGGCCAGGGAGCCGGCGGCGAAGTTGCCGACCAGCCCGAAGAGACCGTAGACAAGCAGGACCAGGGCGATGGGGCCCGGTTCCAGCTCGGTGCGTTCCTCCAGGACGGGCCGTACGTAGGTGTAGGCGGCGAAGTGCGCGGTGACGAGCAGGAGCACGAGGACCAGCCCGACGACAACCGGACGGCTGCGCAGCAGCGACTCCCGTCCCGTCGCGTCGTCGGCGTCCGCCGGGGTCTCGGGCCTGGGCAGCTTGGGCAGGGTCAGCAGCAGTCCGGCGGCGAGCAGCACGGAGCCGACGGCGAGGGCGGCGAACGCGGTGCGCCAGCCGAAGGTGTTGCTGATCAGGGTGCCGAGGGGGACGCCGACGACGGACGCCGCAGCGACCCCGCTGACGGTGGCGGAGACGGCGAGGGCGATGTTGCGGGGCGCGACGAGCCGGGTCGCGACGGCGGCGGCCAGCCCCCACACCACGCCCATGCCGACCCCAAGGACGATCCGGGAGGCGACGAGCAGGCCGAAGCCCTGCGCGACGGCGGTCAGGACGTTCCCGGCGGCCAGGACCGCCATCGCGGCCGCGAGCACCGCGCGCCGGTCCCACGCTCCCAGCAGCCGGGGGACGGCCGGGGCGGTGACGGCGGTGACCAGGCCCGTGACGGTCAGGCTGAACCCCGCGGTGCCCGGGGCGATCCGCAGGCCGTCGGCCATCGGGGTGAGCACCCCGACCGGCAGCATCTCCGAGGTGACGACCACGAACGTACTCAACGAGAGCACCAGGACCGACACCCACTGCCACGGGGTCGTGCGTGCCGAATCAGACCCGGTGTGCCGCACCGGCGAATGCGAAGCCATGACAACCAACCAAGCAGCGCGCCGGACCTGGAACAACGGCGATCTCCTCAAGGTTCGATCAGTGTGGGTAATCGATCGGGACGTCGAAGGGGCGCGATGAACCAGGTCCACGTACAGGAGATCGAGTGCTTGCTCGTGCTGGCCGAGGAGCTGCACTTCGGCCGGACGGCCGAACGGCTGGGTTGTTCGCAGAGCCGGGTGAGCCAGCTCGTCGCCGGTCTGGAACGGCGGGTCGGGGTGCGACTCGTCGACCGCACCAGCCGCAGCGTGGCCCTGAGCCGGTTCGGAGCCCAGTTCGTCGAGGACGTGCGTCCCGCCTACCAGGCGCTGAGCAGGGTCATCGTCCAGGCCAGGGAACGCGCGCGCAGCCGCACCCTGAGCCAGTTGCGGATCGGATTCCACGGCAGCCTCTACGAGGAGGTGACCGAGGCGTTCCGGCGGCTGCGCATCGACCACGACGTGGCGCTGGTGCTGAGCGAGATCCCGCTCGGTTCGCCCTTCACGGCCCTGCTGGACGGCCGAGTCGACGCCGCCGTGGTGGAACTCCCGGTGAACGAGCCCGCGTTGACCACCGGCTTCCGGTTCCCTCCGCAGGACCGGCTGCTGGCCGTGGCCGCCTGGCATCCGCTGGCGGGCTCCGGTCGGGTGCACGTCGAGGAGTTGGCGACGCTGGACGTCCTGCATCCGCGGGGGGACGCGCCGGACTACTGGAGGGCGGCCCGGGTGCCGCACACCACGCCGGGGGGCGCCCCGATCCGCTCCACCACCGGCATCACCACGGTCGAGGAGGGGCTGGCGCTGGTGGCGGCGGGCGACCACGGCATGCTCGTGTGCCGTCCGCTGACCGAGCGCGCCACCCGCGGCGACGTACGCTATCTGGGCATCGACGGCCTCGACGAGGCGTCGCAGATGGGCCTGGTCTGGCGCAAGGACCGTGAGTCCTGGCAACTCACCACCCTGGCCGGGCTGCTGGACGCGGAGTTCGTCCGGTCGGTCGACGCCACCAAGCGGATCGCCGTGTAACCACGAGCGGCGTGGCCCTGGGGCCGCGTGGCCCCGGGACGACTGTCGCGGCCCGGAGCGCCGGTCGCTGGATCAGCCTCCACCCGTCGAGCGTCATGCCGGTCTCCTGCTCGACTTCGGCCTCCTGGCCAGGGACAGCGCCACGGTGCTGACCAGCGCGGGCAGCGTGAGCGCTTCGCGGATCCGGATGTCCATGGGCAGGTTCCACCAATTCGGATTCTTGGTCTCAAGTGCCCAGCTACGGTGAGCCCGTGGGCGAAGATCTTCAGCGGATCTCGGCGGGGCGGTATCGAGTTCTCGGCTCTCTCGGCAAGGGCGGCATGGGTGCCGTGTGGCGGGCGCTGGATGTGGAGTTGGGCCGTGTCCGGTCGCGGTCAAGGAGTTGCGGCTTCCCGAGCACATCTCCGAACAGGACCGGCGCAACCTGTACGCACGGATGGAGCGCGAGGCCAGGGCCGCCGCCAGACTGAAACACCCTGGGATCGTGACGGTGTACAACCCTCGTGGGTGACGATGGACGCCCATGGATCGTCATGGAGCTGATCCAGGGAGGCTCGCTCGAAGACCTGCTCCAGCGCGAAGGACGGCTCCCTGTCGCCCGGGTCTCCGACCTCGGCGTGAAGATCCTGGACGCTTTGATCGCGGCGCGTGCCGCAGGTGTCGTGCATCGTGATCTCAAGCCCGCCAATATCCTCCTCGAGGGCGAGCGTGTCGTCGTCACCGATTTCGGCATCGCCGCGCTCGAGGGCGACACCAGGCTCACGATGTCCGGCGCCGTCCTCGGCACTCCGACCTTCATGTCGCCCGAGCAGGTGAGCGGACTTCCCGCGACGCCCGCGTCCGACCTGTGGTCCCTCGGCGCCACCCTCTACACCGCCGTGGAGGGTCGTCCGCCGTTCTCGGGCCGTATCCTCAGTTCCCTCTTCGTCGCCATCGCGACTCAGGATCCTGCTCCGCCACAGCACTCCGGGCCGCTCACCGCGGTCCTGGACGGGCTGCTGATCAAGAACCCAGCCGAGCGCCTGACCGCCGAAACCGCTCGTGACCGGCTCAGACGGCTGGCCGGCACGTCCGAACCACACAGCTCGGCACCCGTCTGGCCGGTGGATGCCCTCGAACCAGCCACTCGCCTCGACACCCACGAACCCGCGTCCTCCGGCACCCCACCAGCAGCGGGTCCGTCGGACGGGAAGACCCTTGCCCTGGGTGGCGACGACGGCATCGACTTCTGGGATCTCTGCGCCTGCCGATAATGCCATCCGCCCAGGTCATGGCCTTGTAGCTCTTCTCCTTGCTCACCTACGTCCGAATGCCACGGATGAACTCGATCATGGAAAGGCGGGTGCGGTCTTGACGCCGAGGTCTCGCGCGACATGCGAGACGGGCCAGCCGGTCACGGAGGGTGGCCCTCGGGGAACGTGCGGTGAATCGTCCGTGAATGTTAATGATCATTTGCAGGGGATCTCAGCGTCATCTGCTTGGATCGTCCCTGTCCGCAATGATCAGAAATTGCCTTGATGGGTGGGAGTGAAGCGCATGGCAGCCGCGGAACAGCCCGATCTCGTCGCGCAGTTCTCCGCACTGCGGGAGACGGCCGCGGCGGCGAACGGCCTGGTCGAGGTTGAGGTCGACGGCACCAGCGACCTGGTCGGCCTGAAGATCGACCCGCGGGCGATGCGCCTTTCCTCGGAAGAGCTCTCGGCCGCGATCAGGGACGCGTTCGGGCGGGCCCGCGACGCCGCGCAGGAGCGGGCCGCACAGGCCATCCCCGAGGCCCTGCGCATGGAGACGCCCGAGCTGACCACCCTGCTCCAGGACGTCAAGGCCGACGCCCACGCCCGTATGGACGAGATCCTCGTCGTCGCGAACGAACTCACCGCGAGGCTCGACCGGCTGATGCAGCCGAAGCCATGAGCGCGCGGCCGGACGGAGATCCCAGGCGCATGAGACCAGACGGAGCGGGAGTTCGACGATGAGCGACACCAACAGGGAGATCCAGACCGTCTACGGCACCCGGCTGGTCTCGGCCGGCCAGTTGTCGGAGGCGGCCGACGGTCTCGACCGCGTACTCCAGGGCACTCTCGACCGCGCCCACCAGGCGGGCACCGGCGACCTCGACGAGCTGAGTGCACAGTTCGACGCCGAGTTCGCCGAGTTGCCCGGCCTCACGCGGGAGGCGTTCGCCGCCACCGCCAGGCTCCTGCGCGAACGCGCGGACAAAGTCCGCCTTTCCGAGCGGAACCATGCGAACGCCGAGCAGGCCAACGTGCAGTCCGCCGGTAATGTGGGCGCCGGCGTGGAGGAAGCATGACCTGGGAGCTGCCCTCCTCGCTCCAGTGGGTACACAGCCTCGTCGCGGACGAGGCCCCCTGGCCCCGCGACGAGATGACCCGCCTCGACGGGGCCGGCGGGCTGATGGATCTCGCCGCCGCCAACCAGGGCACCCAATCGCAGGCGGGGGCGGCCGTCGGCCACGTGAGGGCGTCCGGCAACACTGGCGCCGACCTCGACGTCTTCGAAGAGTCCTACGGCTCCGAAGAGGCGCGGACGAACGATGGAGCCGTGGCCAGCCTCGTGGCCGGCGGCGCGACGACCCTTCTCGTGGTGCTCAGGACCATGTGGAAGTGGATCGTCGTCCTCGCGCTCATCGTGCTTCTGGCCAGGCTCCTCCGCGCGTTCATGGTGAACCCGGGGGTCGGCGCGCTGCTCGGCAGGCTGCAGGTCCTGGCGACACGTAAGGGGCTCAGCGCCGCGCGGGGACAGGTGGCGAAGAGCATCGCCAGCGGCGCCGTCCACCCCCTCCAGGGCGCGAAGGCGCTGCTGAAGGCATTGGTGGAATGGACCACGGCCCGCCCCAACAGAATGGTGGGTGTGGGCGTGACCGGGCTGCAGACGATCTTCCTGACGGCCAGCGCGCTCGCCCTCGATCCCTTCGACGACAACCCGCAAGCCCGCGAAGACGCCGAGCGGGTGCTGAAGCAGACCCCCGAGGGCCGGGCGGCGCTCGCCTTCGCCGAGGAACGCGGCATCACCACGCTGTACCAGGACGGCGGCTCCACGACGGGATCCTCCTACAACCCCCAGCTCAACGCCATCCGCATCCAGGGGGCCGGCTGGGCCGGCTCCGAGGGCCTCGCCGCAGAGTTCGTCCGCCAGGTGGAGATCGCCAGGAACCGGTGGGACACCTCGGACGCGGACGGTGACTACGAATCCTGGAACGCCGCACGCGAGAAGGAGGAGCAGGCGGCGAACCAGGCCGCGTACCGCATGGGCAGCCAGCTCGGCCACGAGGAGGCCGCCCGCCACACGTTCCTCGAGAACAGCGGCGACAGCGGCGCCTACTCCACCAGGGGCCGCTACTCCGGGTTCGAGTACGAGAACAGCAGCGGGCCCGGAGCGACCCTCACCGAATATCCCTACCGAGTCGTCGAAGGGATCTTCCAGGACGGTCCTCTCGACCTGAAGCCCTGACCGCCTGCGCTTCCGGCCGGGTCCGCCTCCACGGGCCCGGCCGCCGCTGCGGCCGGACCCTGCGGCAGCGGCTACACCAGGGTCGGCGTCTACCCCGTCTCCAAGAACGGCACCCGCACGGGCACTCTGGAGGTGCATTACAGCTCCAGCACCGGCAAGAACTGCGCCCTGACCTACGGCTACGGCTCCACCGCCGACACCGAGACCTGGAAGCGGGTCACGATCTCCAGACCTGGCCGCGACGGTCCCGGCCTGGACGATCCTCGAACTGGACAACGTGCACTGCGGCTGAGGTGAGGGTGCCGAATCTCACGCCGGCCAGCTACGGGAGGAAAAGGCTCACTGAAGTGGGGAGGAGCTCGGCGCGGGGTCCGGGGGATGGCACAGCTCCGGGTTCTGCAGTTCGCCGCACGGGCGGTGGCTGTGTGAGCGCACGATGTCCTTGCCGACCTCGTTCGTCAGGTACCGCAGGAAGCTGGCGGCCAGCGAGTCGGCCTTGGGCTCCCCATAGGTATAGGCGTACTCCGTCTCCCAGAACGGGTAGGCCCCGTAGTCGGCCGCCTCCGGCGTTGCCCGGTGGCCGTTGATCCGTACGGTCAGCAGGTCGGAACGGGCGAAGGCGGCCCCGACCTCGCTGTAGCCGATGGCGCCGGGGGTGTTGGCGACGGCGTCCAGCACGTCATCGGTGGAGCCTCGTACGCAGCGTACGATTCCGGGCGGGGCGTCGGGCCTGCGCTTCAGGCAGTCGTCGGAGGTGTCGCCGGGTTCCCCCTCGCCGAGGATCTTCTGCTCGAAGGCCTTCCGGGTCCCGGAGTCGGAGTGCCGGTCGACGAACCGGACCGGCTGGTCGTTTCCGCCCAGCTCCTTCCACGTGGTGACCCGCTCGTCGTAGATCTGCTTGATCTGGTCCAGGGACAGATCCTGCACTCCTGCCTCCTTGCTGATCACGAGGGTGAACAGGGACAGTGCGATGGGGCGCGGCAGCAGCTTGGGGAACCCCTCTGCTTTGGGGCCGTCGGAGAACGCCAGCCGGTCGTTGTTCACGGAGGCGTTCTTGCGCCCCGCCTCGTCGAGCGCGCGTATGCCCACGCCGCTACCTTGCAACTCGAAGGCGAAGCCGGCGCCGGGGCAGGTGCGTCTGTACGAGGCGGCGGCCTCCCGCAGGACGGGGTCGAAGGCGGTGGAGCCTGTGAGGGTGAGCGTGCCTGTCGCGCAGTCCAGGGGAATCGAGTCCCGGCGCAGGTAGGTGCCGAGCTGCAGGGCGATGATCACTACGAGGAAGCCGATCAGCGCGGTCGCCCGCCAGGAGGTTCCGGTGCGGCTCTTGGTCTCGCGTATCCCCCCGCTCCCGACTCCGCCTTTGATGCCTCCGACGATCCTCGGGTCCTCGAACTTGAGAGAGCCGCTGGTGTTGTCGGGGGCCCGTTCGAGGGCGGCAAGGACCTTGTAGTGCTGGGAGTGGTTCAACGGCACCTTGGGGAGCTCGATGATCCCGTCGCGCATGGTCAGCCCCGAGTCCTCGCCGAAAGAGTGGCGCAGGAAGTCGTCGCTGAGCTCGGTCACCACCATTCCGGCCAGCCGACGTCCCGGGAACGTGATGCGGATGCCGACCTTGTCGTCGTCGAGGACCGCGTAGTCGTGGGTGTCGATGTTCTTCGTGCCGGTGTTCTCGATGCGCAGCAGCACGAACGACGGGTCGACCAGTTTCCTGCCGTCCTCCGGCTGTAGCTGTTTCAGCACTCCGGCGCTCTGCGAGCTGACGTCGGCGGCGGCGACGGTGTCCATCTGCACGCGATAGCCCAGCCGCTTGCGCCCGACAAAGATAAACTCCCACAGAAAGGCTACAAGTGGAACAAGGATACCAAAAGCCGCGAAAACGACTTCCCATGGAAAGTTGTCCACGTCGCGCCTCCGCCACACAGGAGCAAATTTTGATGGGATAGACAAAATACGTGCGTGGATGGCGGCCGACGTGGGGTGGCGGCGAGGTTCCGCGAGAGTTAACCGGCTGTTTAGGTGTGGTGCTCGCATATTCAGCCGACTAGGTGAATGATATCTCGGCCGGCGTTCAGGAGAGGCAGATGGACAAAGTCGTATGCCAGGATGCCGAGGGCTTGAAAGATGAGGAACTGGCGCCAGGTCGGTGAAGCCCGACGCGGCGCGGGCCCCAACCCCGCCGCCGCCAGGACCCGGCGGACCGTCCCCTCCCTCACTCCCGCGGATGCTCCCCGCGCCGGCCGGACGATCAGAACGCGGATCTCCTCAGAGACCGGCGGCCGGAGCTGAACAAAGCTACCGACCGGGTTGGCCGGACGCGCATGATCGTATTGGCTGGGAAGATCCCCGACGTGAGGATCAGAGGATGTTCCGTTCAAGAACCGTCCTGTCCGTGCTCGCCGTCGCCGCGGCCGCGCTGCTGATCAGCGGGCCCGCCGAGGCGCTGGCCGATCAGCCGTTACCCTCGGCGATCTTCCGCGCCACGCACAACAGCTACTCGGGAAACATCTCCGGCGCCAGGAACTCGATCACCTACCAACTCGACCACGGCATCCGCTTCATCGAACTCGACATCCACGACAACGACTACGCCACCTCGCGCGACTACTCCATCGGCCACGACTCCCCGGGCAACCAGGTCGACCACGCGGGCAACCCCGCGTCGAACCTCCTGCGCGACTGGCTCAACGTGATCAACACCTGGTCCGCGCAGCATCCCACCGCCGCACCGATCGTCGTCGCGCTCGACATCAAGGACGACCTCACCGACAACACCTCGTACGCCGCGGGCAACCTGGCGGCGCTCAACCAGGAGTTCGTCTCCGTCTTCGGCGCGCGGCTGTTCCGGGCCGAGGACTACCCGGCGAGCCCGCCGACCGTGGACGCGCTGCGCGGCCGGGTGATCCCCCTGATCTCCGGCAACGGCAAGACCCGCACCGAGTACAAGCGAGACATCGGCTACAACCCGGCCATCGCGATCAACGGCCGCGGCCAGGTCGTGGAGGTGCACGACTCGGGTTCGGGCGCGCTCTGGTACTGGTCCGGCACGTACGGCGCCGACGGCCGGGTGACCTGGCTACGCCACGGAAAGTACGACAACGGCGTCACACCGGCCGTCGCGCTGAACGACAACGGCGACCTGGTCGAGGTCCACCAGTCCCAGAACGGAACCACGCTGTGGTACCGCGTGGGCCGCCTCGGCGCCGACGGCGAGATCACCTGGTCAGCCAGCCGCAAGTACGATGACGGCGTCCTGCCCACGATCAGGTTCACCGACGCGACCGGCACCCGGTTGCGCGAGATCCACCGCAGCCAGAGCGGCAGCCAGAACTGGAGCTGGGACGGCGTGCTCGACGCCGGCGCGATGACGGCCTCGTGGAGCGGCAACGCCAAGACCTCCGACGCCCGCTACGACAAGACCACCTCGACCAGCGGCACCTCACGCGTGCGCGTGTGGACCGGCGCCGACGGCCCGACCCCGTCCCAGACCCTGCGCATCGACACCGACAAGCACGCCGGCGACCGCATCCGCTACCAGCAGGTCGCCTTCGACGAGTTCCAGCAGGGCGACAGCGCGGAGCTCCAACAGGGCGCGCTGTTCTACGCCGCGCCCGCCACCCAGTCGGCGTTCATCACCTCGGCCCGGCAGACGGGACGGCTCGCCCGCGGCTGGAACTTCGACTCGGCGGGCGACGCGACCAGCCCACTGGCCAACCATCCGGCGACCAACCGCCCGTACGACACCTGGTACCAGGACCTCCTCACCCGATCCGGCGCCGTCCAGTAACGAACCCACGAGGGGGCGGCGGCCGGAAAACCGTTCGCTCCCTCGTACCTCCGGACGGCAGTCCGGAGGTACGAGGTGTCGCGATGTCAGGGTGCCGAGCCGAAACGGCGACGCCGGCCAGGCCGTCGATGCCGCCGAGCAGTTCGATGCTACGGGCGGCCGCGTCGCGTACCGAGGTTCCGTCGAGAAGGTCGCGGTCTCGTCGGCGTACGTTCAGGTCGACGATTTTGGCTGGATCGGTGATCGGACCTGGGACGGCGCGCAGTGGCGCCGCCTGGACCAGAGCTTGACGGGCTCGGTGCTGGTTGCAGAACTGTTCGTACTCGCACAAGGCGTGCCGCAGGTGGCGTTCGTTCCAGAGCAGGCAGCGGTCCAGGAGCTCGCGGCGGCAGGACTGCACCCACCTGTCCACAACCGAGTTCATGCGGGGCATGCGGACGCCGGTGAGCACCGTGTTGATTCCGGCATCGGCGAGAATCCGACCCATGAGGGCAGCTCGGGTTCTCCTGCTTGTCGCCCCACCGCAGCAGCCTCCCGCATCAGGGGGTCAGGCGGTGACGCGCTCGCCGCCGGTGCGCAGCCGCAGCAGCACCACTCCGTACATCCGGTCCGCCGGGCACAGGCCCCACTGTTTGGAGTCCTCCGAGCGGGGATGGTCTCCGCGCAACACCAGCATGCCCGGCGGCACGCGGCCGGGCTGGTCCCCCGCCACCCAGGGCGGCATCGGGTCCCCGGCCACCGCGACGACCCGTTTGACGTACCACCCGCTGGAGGTGACGGGGCCGGTCCACCCCGTACGCGGGTCGGGCCGCTGGACGACCACGAGCCGGCCGGGCCGGGCCCGGCGTCGGTGGCGCAGCACCAGCAGCACATCACCGTGATGCAGGGTCGGGGTCATGCTGCCGCCCCGCACGGTGACGGTGGACAGCAGCAGGCGGGCCGCCGGTACGATCCCGATCACCAGCGCCGCCGCGCCGGCCCAGATCAGGGTCTGGCTCATCCGCCGGCCACCGAGGTCGGCACCGCGCCGCTTTCCCCGGGCAGCGGCCCGACGACGTTGCCCGCCGACGAGGCCGGATCCTCCTGATAGCCCTCCGCCTGCGTGCGGAAGAGCCTGGCGTAGACGCTGTCCGGGGACGCGGTGAGTGAGGCGTGGTCGCCACTCTCGAGGATCTGGCCGTCCTGCACGACGACGATCCGATCGGCCCGGCGGACGGCGCTGAGCCGGTGGGAGACCAGGACGCTGGTGGAGCCCGCGCGCAGCTCCCGCAGCCGGTCGTGGACCGCCGCCTCGGCCACCGCATCGAGGCCCGAGCTGGGCTCGTCCAAGATCATCAGGTCGCGGCCCTGGCGCATCAGCCCTCGGGCCAGCGCCAGGCGCTGCCACTGCCCGCCGGAGAGGTGGACGCCGCTCGTTCGCGCGCCCTCCTCGTCGTCCTCCTCCTCTCCTGCGTGGAACACCCTGCTCAGCAGCGTCTGGTAGCCGTTCGGCAGCCGCTCGACCGTCTCGTGGACCCCGGCGCGATCGGCCGCGGCCAGGATCCGATCCGGGTCGTCGATCGCCTCCAGGTCCCCGAGCCCGATGTTCTCGGCGGCGGTGAGGTCGTAGTCCATGTAGTCCTGGAACACGGCCCCGATCCGCTGACGCAACTGCGCCACGGGAACGTCGCGGATGTCCACCCCGTCCCACAGCACGGAGCCGCGCTGCGGGTCGTAGAACCGGCAGAGCAGCTTGACGAGGGTGCTCTTGCCTGCGCCGTTGAGCCCGACCACGGCCAGGCTGGTGCCGTACGGGATGGTCAGGTTCAGCCCGCGCAGCACCCACGGAGAGTCCTCGCCGTAGCGGAACCACACATCGCGCAGTTCGATGGAACCGGCCAACGGGGCGAGCTCCCGGGGCTGCGAGGGCGCGGCCAGGTCGTCCCGCACCCCGACCACCGTCAGATAGTGGTGGAAGACCAGAGCGGACTGATGTCCCATGGCGATGCCCTGCACCAGCACGCTGAGCCCGGACTGAAGCCCGGCCAGTGAGGCGATGAAGACCGACACGTCACCGACGCTGATCGTCCTGGTGGCTGCGGCGTGCACGGCCCACAGCAGCCCCGCAGCCGACAACAGCGCTCCGAGGACGGCCAGGAAGACCTGGACGCGCACCACGCCCCGCTCCAGTCGGTCCTCGGCGCTGTTGGCCGCGCGCAGCTCGGTGAGCATCCGGCCGTGCAGGAAGCTCCCCAGTCCGAACAGGCGGACCTCTTTGGCGGCCTGCAGGTCCGTCAGCAGCATCTGGTAGAAGATCTTGCGTCGCATGCCGGGGCTGGTACGCCACATGAGCCCCGCCCGCCGCCGGCCCAGCGTCAGATGGGCGATCATCGCGGGGGCGGCGGCGGCCAGCGCGACGCCGGTCATGACGGGGTTGATCGCCACCAACGTGCCCAGGAACCCGGCGATGCCGAGGGTCCCTTGCAGGGTGGACAGGCCCATCTGGACCAACTGGTCCGGGGCGTGTTCCGCGGACTGCTGGGCCAGCCGCAGCCGGTCATGGAAGCGCGGCTCCTCCAGGCGTGCCAGCCCGCTCATCCGGTTGACCGCGTCGAACAGCCGGTCCTGTGAGTGCAGGCCGATGGCGCGCCGGGCGCGCCCCTGCGCGTAGTTCGTGATGGCCGAGGCGGCAGCCATCGCGATGCCCAGGACACCGATGCCGGCCGCCATCCACACCAGTGCCCCGGCACGAGGGGCGGGGGCGGTGATCTCGTCGAGCGCGATCTTGGTCAGCCAGGCGGTGGCCACCGGCGCCATGCCCCCGATCACCGCCGTGACGAGCTGGAGGAGCAGCATGCCGGGGCAGGCCTGCCAGGCGAGCGCGTACGCCGCCTTCATTCCGCGGACGACGGAGACGCCGGGCTCCGTCACGTCATCTCGCGTCATCGTCGCCGCTCACGGCACCGAAGGCCGGGCGGTCTCGCCCAGCCCCTGCAGGCCGACACTGGTGGCGGTGGCGACTCCGTCGGGACCGTAGTGGGCGAATCCCGGGTAGAAACGGACCCCGAACGCAGCGCCGACCGGTGCGTCGAGGAGTTCGGGCACCACATAGTCCGCGACGCCCACGAGCCGGGCGGCCAGTTCACTTCCTGCCGCGTCGACGCCGACCACCGTGGCCAGTACCTGGCCGCCCGCGTCCCGTACCCGGCGCGCGTGCTCGCCGAACTCGGGCACGCTGTCGTCGCAGCTCGCGCAGTCCAGCGTGAGGAAGGCGATCAGCGCGCGCCGACCGGCCAGCTCGTCGTTGGTGACCGTGGCGCCGTCGGTGGTGATCGCGGAGAATCCGGGCATCCGGTCTCCGGGTGCGATGCCCAGTTGCGGTTCCCCGCCGAGGGAGGCGGAGTCGTGGCGGTGCGGGTGAGCGGCCGGCGAAGTGCTCACACGGGCGCGCCAGCGACGCACCACGGCCAGGGTCAGCACGAGGTTCAGCGCGGTGAGCGCCGCGACCAGAACGAGCCCTGCGACGAGGTATTCCACGGATGTCCTTTCCGGCTCCTGCGCCGTCTCACCGGCCGAGATCCCCGGCCGCGACCGGGGACTGGAAGAGCGCGGCGATATCGTCGACGAAGACGATCAAAGTGGTGAGCACGCCGGCGGCGACCACGGCCAGCGCGATCCCTGGAACGTCTGCGGGAACGCCATCGCCGAGAGCGAGCGCCACGAACGAGCCCAGTCCCGCCGCCGCCAGCAGCACCGCGTTGCGGGCGATGTGCCAACCGCTCATGGGCACCTCACTGGCGCCGAAGCAGGCGCACTTCACCTTCTTCCCGCGGGCCACGACGAGGATCGGAACGGCCGTCAGGCCGCAGCAGAACAGCGTGGCGGCCAGGAAACCCGCGGTGACGGTGGCCGGCAGGGCCAGCAGCAGCGCGATGAGCAACTCGGCGGCCGGAACCAGCACGACCAGCGGACGACGCAGTCGCGCGGGAACGAAGTCCAGACCTTCCAGCGAGGCGGCAAAGGTGCCCGGTGAGCGCAGCTTGGCCACCGCCGCGAGCGCCATGACCGCCACCACGACGAGGCGGCAGGCGAACGATACGTACAGCACGGAAGCTCCTCGAAGAGGTGGTGCGTGAGCGCGCGGCCGCCCTGGCGAAGGCGGGCACGCGCGTTCCTGGAGCGCCCGGACCTACGTGGCCGCCCTCGGCGAGAGCGGCCACGCGGCGCGTCAATCAGGAGTCATGCGGACCGACGGCAGGAGGGCGTCAGCAGTAGTTGTTGCTGTAGCTGTACCAGGGGCCGCAGTGCTTCACGCAGGCGCCGTTGATGGTGCAGGTACGGCCGAAGCACACGCCGCCCTGGGTCTTGTACTCCATCCACGAGTCCGGCGGGCAGCCGGCGTCGGCGGTGGCCTTGGGAAGCAGCGCCTCGACGGCGCGGGTGACACGCCGGGTCATGCTTTGGAACATGATCTCTCCTTGGGGGTGAGGTGATCGGTTTTCCACCACGGGCCGAGCGCCGCCACGAATGGGTCGAACGTGGCGGCCCCACAGCCCGCGGGCATGGGGGATGGTCTGCGGGATGTCAAGGGGCGATCAGCTCTGTTCGCAGGGCGGCGATGCCCGCGCCCGCCGTGGTCACCAGGCCGTTCGGGCCGTACCAGGCGTAGGTGGGGTAGTGCTTGGTTCCGTACAGCTTCGACAACTCGGCCTTCGAGTCCTCGGCGATCACGATGTCGACCACCTCATTGAGCGTCGCGGCCAGTTCGCTGCCGGCCGAGTCGTCTCCGTGGACGATCGCCAAGGAAGTTCCTCCGGCGGCCCGCAGCCGCTCGGCGTGCCCGGCGAAGAGGGGCACGGCCTCGACGCAGGCCTTGCAGGTGAGGGAGAAGAATCCGATCAGGGCCTCCCTCCCGAGCAGTGTGCGCTCGGTCACGGCGGTGCCGTCGAGGGCGCGGGCGGAGAAGTTCGGAATGCGATCGATCATCCGGACGGTGGAGGAGGCTTCGGCACCGGGGGAACCGTGACTGTGGCCGCCACCGCCCGTGGCCTCCAGCTCTCGCCACCGGCGGAGCACGACCAGCAGGATCGCCAGGTTCAGTAAGCCGACGATGCCGACCAGCACGAGCCCCACTACAGCGAACATCACGACAGGCGTCCTCTCCCAGAACCTACGAGCACCCGTACGCCGTGGCTACCCGTAGATGATCACCCAGAAGGGGACAAACCGCAATGCCCAATTTTTGAGGACCGGTTTGCTCGTGTCAGGGTCGTTGTCGAGAATCGCGGTTACGCTGTCCGCACGTTTCCGGGCCGCACGTACACCTCAATGGCCCTGCCCCCGATCACGCCGCCGAGGGCCGAGCCGACCGTCAGGAGCGCGGCAGCCATCCAGTCGGCGTTCGCGGAGAAGAGGAAGAACAGCGAGGCCACGGTGTTGACGAGGGCGCCGAGGATCATGCCGATGGTGTTGGAGACCGTGGTGGTGACGGGGGTATGCAAGTCCGCGCGACGGTCAGCAACCCTTCAACCTCGGGCAGGTGTCCTGCGCGGCGTGGCGCTACCCGAGTCCGGCATCGAGGCCGTCACCCGACACCCGGACGGCGCAACCGCCACAATGAGATCAGACACGACACCGCGGGGAGCGACCAGGACCGACAATCCCCCGCAAGCCCGCGCCGCCGACCTGCCTGGCTGACCCTGTCCGTCCCGGGTCGCCGACATCTCCGACCTTTGGTGGCCTGGTGTGAGGACGGGATCGCTCTCCACGTCCCGCAGGAGCACTGCTCCGCTTTCACCGGGATCGGTCCGCCCTCCCCCGGTTCCCTCCCGAACTGGCGAAGTGCCCCACTGGCTGCCCGTGGCGCATGTGCTGCAGGAGCCCCCGTCCGGCGCGCAACCGGGGTAGGACCCGCGCGGCCAACTGACCTCGCATCCCTGCCGGGCGGCGCGGTCCAGCACCCTTCTCCCCCGCCTGTACAAGATAAGGAGAACGCGCCCATGGCCACATCCCCTCAGCACGCCCTCCCTGTCCCCGCCACGATCCGGAATCGCGACAGCCGACCTGGCGCGTGGCCTGGGCGCGACCGTGACGAGCCGACCGCAAGGCGAACCCGCCGAACCACCGGCCACCGCGCCGCCGTACCACCCCGAGGACTTCGACGTCATCCGCTGGCAACGGCATCACCATGCTTGGCATCAAGATCGCCCCGTCCACGATCTGGGAGATCCTCAAGCAGGAAGGGCTTGATGGGTGCAGTCGTGCCGCCGAGAGCTATGCAAGGCGATCGCCGTCCTGCAGAACTACGAGCTCACCCACGGATGAAAAAGCCTATCGACGTGCAGCACTGGATCAGCACATCCGGCCGCCGTAATTGTGATACTCAGGGCTTATCGATAGCTGGATCCTATATTGCTTAAGATTGGCACCCTGATAGTCGCTTGCCCAGACCAACAAAAAGGCATGCATGCCACCACCTGCGAGCTTGTGAAAACAGCCCTCTCCAACCGGAAAATCCATCGGCCGTTCAACCGGCTTCCAGCCTTCACCATGGAGATTCTTTTCATAGGCCGGCACAAGGTCTGCGATCGCGCCCTCATACGCGTAGACCTTCATCGTAGAAGCGTACGAGTCTTCCTCGTCACAACCAGGGCGGTCGGAGCCCATCTCGACCGCCCCATCCAGGCGCACGTCCACGTCCAAGGCGCCCACGGCAGCCAGCGAGGCCTCATTGCATCCATCGCCATCAGAGTTGGCCCATGGGAGAAGGCTTCCCTTGGCGACTCCTGCTAGCAAGAGGGCGCCGATCATGCCTGCGGATACCACAAAAAGAAGTGTCGGCAGGTTCTTCAAAGCGCCCTCCTTGAGATTCGACATATGGGCTATCTTTAGCGTGGACGACTGAGGTCCACGTAAGTACAGTCCGCGTAAACCGACGCGTATGGTTTCGGTAGTTTGTATCGTTGACCGCATGTCAGCTAAGCACCCGCCAAGAACGTTTTGCACATGACTCCCTATTTACGATCGCAACCGTTGCTCGACTGCTTCTCCCTTTTGTGCTCTTAATCCCCGTATGGCTGGCATTCATCGCCTTCATCCCTGATCGTCATCGTATCGAGCCGGTGTTCCTTGCAGCAGTGGCGACGGCGGTCTTCGCTGGAGTGCGGTTGGTCAGGTGGCGGCAGATGACCGCTGCCACGGTTGCGCACCTCTCTCCTGAGGGCGTGGAGATGGAGGACTGGTACGGATCGCGTGTGCGCCTGGCATGGCGACATGTTGAGCGCATCGATGTCGTGGGAAGCCGGATTCCCAGTCCACGGACCATTACCAAGGCCGGCAGGATAGGTGTCCGAACCGGAGCCAGGCAATGCATCGGCCTGGTCGGCTGGGGCGAATACGAGATTCCTCACAACGCCCCTGACTGGTTGCTGGCCCATCGATCCGGCATCGGGGCTACAGAGAATCAGCATCCCCCTCGGCGTTGTCGATCCCCTGTGGGAACACGGCCCGATGGGCGACCAGGTCCGCCGGCGCATGCCTGATCTCTTCCAGTCGACCATCGTTCCCAGCACGCATCCGGCCCAAAGGACAGGGGAGCAGCCGGTCTCACCGTAGATCACTCGGCCGTGATGACTTCGTTGACCGGGGCACGGAAGGCCCGTTATGCGCCATTTGCCCCCTATCTCAGCACGGCTGCGTAGGGCCAGGATTTCGTGACGAGGCCCCAGCCCACAGCAAATCGAACGCGTACGAGCAGCCACCCAGCAGTCATCCGTCCGGCGATGCTCGTCTGCTCGCCAGGATGACTTGCAGTCGCTTCGCAAGCGATGCAGAGCCTGCTTGACATGCGTGGATGGAGTTTTCGGCAGGCGCACAGCCGTCCGGAGGCGCGGGACGGTGTAGTGCGGCGCGGACGACTCGGCAGGAGGTTTGGGCGGCTCGATGGGAATGTGTTCGTCGTTGTCCATGGTCGGCTTACGTCGGGAGAACAGCGGGTCGCAGGGGCAGGCGCAGTCCTTGCCGATCAGCGGTCGACGGTGAGGTGGCGCGGCGCGTGCTGCTTGTCCTTCTCGGCGGGCAAGCTGTAGATGCGCAGCGTGTCCAGGCGGGCGTGGCCAACCATCTCGGCGACGGTGACGAGGCCCACGCCGCCGTAGATGAGCTGGGTGACGAAGGTGGTGTGCTGGCCGACGTGAGCGGTGGTGGCATCCTCCAGCCCGGCGGCCTGGGCGATGGCGGTGAAGCTGACCGAGGCGCGGCGGGCCGACAGGCGGCCCGCCGCGGCGGTTGAGGAACAGGCCCGCTGCGTGGCGGCGCCAGAACAGGGGAATCCGGACGCCCGGTCAGGCCGGCCCGTCCGGTGCGCACCCCCGGAGGATGAACGCGATCACCTCGTCCAGTCCGTGTTCCACGGTCTCCGGAGCGAGCATGCCGGTCGCGGCCAAGTTGGCGAATCCGTGAACCGTCGCGAAGACCGGCACGCAGATGCGCTCATGGGACCCCTCGCGCACCTCGCCCTGACGCTGCCCCTCCGCCACCAGCCGCTCGATGAGCTCGGACCACCGCCCGGCGGCCTCCAGCAGGGCCTTGGACGCCTGCGGGTCGTGCTTGATCGAGCACATCAGGTTGAGCAGTTCGGCGTTGTCCAGGCAGAAGCCCACATACGCGCGGACCATCGCCTCCAGCCGCTTGCGGCACGACTCCCCCGCGTCGACCTGCGACGCCACCATGGCCTCGGTCATCCGTTCGTAGCCGACCAGCGCGAGCGCGTCCAGCAGCGCCTGCTTGTCCGCGAAGTGGCGGCTCGGCGCGGTATGGCTGACACCGAGGTCGCGGGCGAGTTCGCGCAGCGACAGGGCGGCGGACCCCTTCTCCCGGAGCGTCTCTTCCGCGCGGGCCAGCAGGGCGGCGGGCAGATCTCCGTGGTGATAGCGGCGTGGGCGAGTCTGCATGGGGGTCAGTGTACCAGTCATGTGGGTGTCGCCAACATTGTTGACGATGTCATCATTGTTGTCATTGACACCATTGTTGGCATCGCCCACAATTGGCGTCCATGACTACCGCACCCAGCACCGCACCCGGCAAGTGGACCATCACCGATATTCCTGACCAGAACGGTCGCACTGCCGTCGTTACCGGCGCCAACAGCGGTCTAGGCATCGCCACCGTCGAGGCGCTGGCCGCCGCGGGCGCCCATGTGGTGCTCGCGGTACGCGACCCCGAGCGCGGCGAGGCCGCCGCCGCGGGCGTGCCCGGCAGTGTGGAGGTACGCCGGCTCGACCTGGCCGACCTCGCCTCCGTGCGTGAGTTCGCCGCCGCCTGGCGGGGCGACCTGGACCTGCTCGTCAACAACGCCGGCGTCATGAACACCCCGGAGTCCAGCACCAAGGACGGCTTCGAGCTGCAGTTCGGGACCAACCACCTGGGCCACTTCGCCCTGACCAACCTGCTGCTGCCGCACATCACCGACCGGGTGGTGACCGTGTCGTCCGAGGCGCACAAGAAGCCGGGCACCCCGCACATCAACTTCGACAACCTCAACCTCACCGGCGAGTACACGCCACGGAAGGCATACAGCCAGTCCAAGCTGGCCAACCTGCTGTTCACGCTGGAACTCCAGCGCCGCCTCGCCGCAGCACACTCGCCCGTGCGCGCCCTGGCCGCGCACCCCGGCTGGGCCACCACGAACCTGCAGCGCCACGACGGCAGCGCGCTGAACCGCATCGTCATGCGGGCCGTGGCCCAGGACAACAAGGCCGGCGCACTGCCGACCCTGTACGCCGCCGTCCAGGACCTCCCCGGCGCCAGCTACGTCGGCCCGGACGGCTTCGGCGAGGTGCGCGGTGCCCCGACCCTGGTCGGCCGCTCCCCGGCGGCCAGCGACCCGGCCACGGCCCGGCGCCTGTGGACGGTCTCCGAGGAGCTGACCGGAGTCACCTTCCCGCAGCCGACCGGAGCGTGAGGCCAAGAGCCACAACCAGCAGGTGGCCGGCCTCGGCCGCTACGTCCGGCTCGGCGAGGAGACCTCCGCCGTCTTCAGCTACATGACCGACTCTCTAGGCGTCGCGGCGCAGCGTGAACCAGAAGGTCGGCACCGAGTTGGTGCCCGGTGTGACGTCGAGTAGTTCCCAGCCGGCGAACCTGGCGCGGAGTTCGTCGGCTGTGACACCCGCCGCCCACGACGTGACCTCCGGGATCGGATTGCCGACCGGCTCGGGGCCGTACCCGAACATCAGCAACCGTGCTCCGGGAGCAGCACGGTGGGTGAGCCCGGCGGCGTAGGCGTCGCGGCGGTGCAGCGGGATGCCGCAGTAGCAGCTCAGGTCGAAGAACAGGTCGAACGGACCGGGCACGTCCAGCTCGTCGAGACGGGTGGCGTCCCCGTGCAGCAGCCGTACCGCCGCTCCCGCCTCCGCGGCCTTCTCCCTGGCCTGGTCGACGGCGCGGTCGATCAGGTCGACGGCCGCCACCTCCCAGCCGTGCCGTGCGAGGTAGATGGCGTTGGTCCCCGTGCCGCAGCCGAGTTCGAGGGCGCGGCCGGGCGGTAGCGCGTCGTGCCCCTCAACCAGGGCGACCAACTCGGGCGGCGTCACGCCGGTGTCCCACGGCGGCTTGCCGGCGCGGTAGTAGCCCTGCAGTGCGCGGTGGACGGACTCCTCCTCCTGGTCTCGCTGCGTTGAGGTCAGGTCCGGGTCCGGCTTCTGGGTGGGGTTGAGCTGGGTCATCGTCTTCTCCAAGAATCTATAGTTGAACTCTAGTGACAAACTCTAGAGTTATACTCGCAACATGGACAAAGTCAAGCGGCCGGACAAGCGAGCCGAACGCTCACGTCGCACCCGTGAAAGGGTCGTCGAGGCGGCTCGCGAACTGTTCATCGCGCATGGTTACGGGGCGACGAGCCTGCAGGAGGTCGCGGACCGGGCAGGCGTGGCCGTCCAGACGGTCTACTTCGTCTTCCGCAACAAGCGCACGCTGTTCAAGGACGTCATCGACACGTCCATCGCCGGGGACACCGAGCCTGTCGCCACCATGGATCGTGAGTGGTTTCGCGCCGCGTGCGCCGAGCCCACCGCGGCAGGGCAACTGCGCGCGCACGTCCGCGGCACCCGCGAGATCCTGGGCCGGGTCGCCCCGATCATGCCACTGATCGCCGCTGCCGCGGCCACAGACCCCGAGATCGCCGCGCAGTGGCCGGACGGCCCCGATCCGCGTTACATCGTGCAGCACGCAGCGGCCGAAGCCCTGGCCGGCAAGCCCGACGCCCGTCCCGGCCTCTCCGTCGAGATGGCGGCGGACCTGCTGTTCGGCCTGCTCAGCCCGCAGCTCTACCTGATCTTCGTCCGCGACCGCGACTGGTCACCGGACACGTGGGAAGCATGGGCACGCAACGCCCTGACCTCCCAACTCTGCGCCGACCCCGGCTAGGCGAACGGACGTCACGATCGTCCTCCAGCCCGCAATGCTGGTGGCCAACCACCTGGCCGGCCTCCTGCGGACCGGGTCGGACCAACCTGGCCAAGGGCAGGATCGGCGTCGGCACGCTGATGACGATCGCCGCCGTCGGCGTGGTCATCCTCGGGGAGGTCGCCATGCTCGCCTTCCTGTACTCCATCAGCGAGGGCCTGGAGGAGTACGCGCTCCTTCGCACCCGGCGCGGGCTGCGCGCCCTGCTCGCGCTCGACCCGAGACTCCCACCATGCGGCGCGGCGGCACCCAGGTCACCGTGGACCCGGCCGAGCCGGCCATAGGCGATCTGCTGCTCGTGCGACCCGGTGAGCGCGTAGCCACCGACGGCCTGATCCGCACCGGCCGCACCACCCTGGACGTCTCGTCGAGGCCGAACAGTCCCGCAAGGGCGCAGCCCAGCGCCTGGCCGACCGCATCGCCAAACCGCTGGTGCCCGGCATCATGATCCTCGCCGCCGTGATCGCGCTCATCGGCTCGATCACAGGCGATCCGCTGACCTGGATCGAACGAGCCCTGGTCGTGCTCGTGGCCGCCTCCCCGTACGCGCCGGCCATCAGCGTGCCGGTCACCGTGGACACCGCCATCGGCGCCGCCGCGCTCGTCCTGGCCGGCCTGCGCCCCCAGCCGGCCGCAGTCAGCGGTCGCCGTCTCGACGTCCCCGTCCTGCGGTCCGTCGCGCAGTTCAGCGGCCAGGACCGCCGCTCGTGCCCGAGTGGCAGCGTCCTCCGCGCCGGCCGCGATCACTTCAACAGCCTCGGTCTGAACCCGCTTGTCGACCGGGACATAGTGGCGGTCGTGGGTGTCCTGACTGTTCTGGCCCGGCAGTGCGGGCGTCGCCAGTACGCGCTCAGGAATCCGTCGGTGCAGTCGGCGGCCACCGAGACCGGGGCGACGCTCACCCGTGCGCCGTCGTGCCGGAACCAGGTCTGGACCACGTCGAGAGAGGCGAGTCCGGCGTCGGCTCCGGCGATCTCCTGGAGGTATTCCTCGACCAGCCAGAGTCGTGCGGTGTCGGTGAAGTCCCAGGTGGGGACGATCTGCCGGCCGGACACTCGGCGCAACTCAGTGAGGCGGCCCTCCCCTACCCCGAACAGTTCACCTACCTGCTCCAGTTCACTCCGAACGTGCTGGCCGCGATCGACTTCCAGGGCAGGCCGGGCACGACCAACACCCCGTTGGCGACTGGGAACAGGTGGGAGGGCAGCGGGGCGCTGACGCCCCCGTGGACGCCGTTCGGCACTCCCGGGGGCGAGCCGCCGGTCACGGCGTGGTCAGGCGGCGGATCGCCTCCACGACCGTGGCCCGCTGGGTGGCCGCGTCCGCGTAGGAGGGCCGACCCAGCGCGCCGTAGGTGCTCGGCCATGCCTGCACGATCGACATGATGAACATCAGCAGCGCCACCGGGTCGAGCGCGCCGTCATGGGCCCGAGCCTCCGCCAGCGCCGCCAGTTTCCGGGCGGTGGAGCGCTGCTCTGCCTCGGTGGACGGCGAGCCCTCCAGGATGCGCCACAGGGCGAGCCGGTGCCGCTCGGGGTGGTCGACCAGGTAGTCGAAGAGGCGGCCGGCGTATCCGGGCAGGTCGTCGGTCGTGAGCGGGACCGCCTCGACGAGTCGGTCGAGAGAGTGCTCCAGCACGGTGGCGTGCAACTGCTCCTTGTTGCCGTAGTACGCGTAGATCATCCGCTTGTTGACCCCGGCACGCTCGGCGATGCGGTCGATCCGCGCCCCGGCCACGCCGTGGGCGGCGAACTCGGCGGTCGCCGCACTCAGGAGCTTTTCCTTGGTCTTGTCCGCGTCGCGCGCCATGGCGTCCAGGATAGTTAAATAACCAGTTATTGACAAATCGGAAAAGCGAGCGTAGACGTATAACCATCTAGTTACTTAGCGGAGGTCACGATGGCATCCAAGACCTGGCTCATCACGGGAGCCTCACGGGGGTTCGGCCGCGTGTGGACGACGGCGGCCCTGGAACGCGGCGACTCGGTGGCCGCGACCGCTCGCGACGTGCGTACGCTCGACCCGCTCGTAGAGACATGGGGCGACGCCGTCCTGCCGATCGAGCTCGACGTCACCGACCGCGCCGCGGCCTTCGCCGCCGTCGCCAGGGCGCACGACCGGTTCGGCTCACTCGACGTGGTCGTCAACAACGCCGGCTATGGGCTGTTCGGCATGGTCGAGGAGGTGACCGAGGAGCAGGCGCGGCAGCAGCTCGACACGAACCTGATCGGACCGCTCTGGGTGACGCAGGCGGCGCTGCCCGTGCTGCGCGAGCAGGGGCACGGGCACATCATCCAGGTGTCGTCGGTCGGCGGCGTGTTCGCGCTCCCCGGTCTCGGGCTGTACCACGCGTCGAAGTGGGGCCTGGAGGGCATGACGTCCAGCCTGGCGATGGAGGTCAGGTCGTTCGGGATCAAGGTGACTTTGGTCGAACCGGCCGGGTTCGCCACCGACTGGCAGGGCTCCTCGGCCGTACGGGCCGCGCCGCTGCCGGCGTACGAGGAGTTCCGCGCCAATCTGCCGATCAGCGCCTCGACCCGCCGCGGCGACCCCGAGGCGACCGGCGCGGCGATCCTGGAGATCGTCGACGCGGAGGAGCCGCCGCTGCGCGTCTTCTTCGGCGACCAGCCGCTGCCCCTGCTGCGCGCGGAGTACGCGCGGCGCGTCGCCGAGTGGGAGGCATGGGATGACCTCTCCCGTAGAGCCTTCGCCTGAGACCCGATCCCCGACCGGCTACTGGGTACCCGCGCCTGAGACCCGGCTCACGAGGCCGCGGGGGTCTCGGAGCGAACTGTGCCGGCCGAGTGGCCAGTACCAGGTCACTCCTTGATCAATGGCCAGATCGGATGTACCTGACACCCGCCTCGCGACAGAGCTCACGCACCTGGAGTTGGTCAACGGACGTTGTGAGCCCCTGCGCCAGGCGCACGAGTCCGAGCAGGCCCGCCGACCGGCTTCATGCTCTGTCGTTGCCGGCCTCGGCGATGAGCGCCGAGGCCAGCCCGGCTGTCTGGGTGGCGATCTCTCGCGCCGGGATCTGCCTGCCGGTGTCCAGCCACCAGATGATGGCCTGGAGGAACATGCCTCCCAGAAGTGTGGGGACCAGGTCGCCGGGTGCCTGGGGCAGGTGCTGGGCGGTCATGTCGGCGAGGGTGGCCTGCATCCTGCGGGTGAACCAGGTGCTGCCGTTGCTGCCCAGCAGCGCGCCGTAGAGGCGGTGGTAGTGGTCGATGTGCTCGAAGAAGCCGATCCATCGTTCCAGCGCCGGCGTGCCGGGGTGGTCGGTCATGGTGCCGAGCAGTTCGCCCATGGCCTCGTCGAAGATCTGCTCCACGAGCTGGTACTTGTCGCGGTAGTTGCGGTAGAAGGCGGCCCTGCTCACCATGGCCCGCTCGGTGATCTGCCCGACCGTGAGCCGCTCGAAGCCGTGCTCCTCGATGAGCTCGACCAGGGCCTGCCTGAGCAGCGTGCGGGTGCGCCGGACCCGGACGTTCTCCCGAGACACTTCGAGCCTCCTGTCCAGTTCGAGACGGAACACTGGTAATGAGACTGGTCGGTCTGCACCAGTACAGACAGTATGCCCGGTGAGAGACAGTCTGTCTGTCTGGAAGGATGCTCATGAAAGCTCTCGTCGTCCCCGGGTACGGCACGCCCGACTCGTTCGCCATCGGGGACCTCCCGATTCCCGAACCCGGTCCGGGGCAGTTGCAAGTCCGGGTGGCCGCTGTCTCGCTCAACCCCGCCGACCTGCTGATGACCGCAGGCACGGTACGCGAGATGGTCCCGCTGGACTTCCCGTTCGTCCCCGGTACCGACGTTGCCGGCACGGTGACCAGGCTCGGCCCCGGCACGCAGGGGTTCGAGGTGGGCGAGGAGGTGTTCGGCTTCGGCGCGCCGCCTTCGTTCGCCGCCGGCGTCGGCATCCCCGCCGTCACCTCCGGCGCGCTGGCCGAGTACGCGACCTTTCAGGCCGGGCCGTACCTGGCGAAACGGCCGCCGAAGCTGAGCGCGGTCACCGCGGCCGCGCTGCCCAGCACCGGCATGACCGGGCTCGCCGTGCTCGATCGCGGAGGGTTCCAGCCGCGCGAGACGGTCCTGGTGATCGGCGCGCCCGGCGGCATAGGCAGCGTCGTCGTGCCGTTGCTGGCCAGGCAGTGCACCGTCATCGCCAGCGGCACAGAGCCCGACCGGGACTACGTGCGGGGCCTGGGCGCCGCCGACATGATCGACTACCGCGAGAGCGACCTGATCGAGGAAGTACTGCGGCGCCACCCCGAAGGCGTGGACGCGGTGGTGAACCTCGCGCTGACGGGCGAGGCGGTGATCGCGGCAACCCGGATGCTGCGCCGCGGCGGACGGCTGCTCAGCACCACCCCGGGTACGCCCACCCACCCGGCGGTCACCACGGTGATGGGCACCACCGATCTCCGGCCCGACACCATGAACGCCCTGGCCGCCCACGTGCTCGACGGCACCCTGCCCGAGCCCGCGACCAGAACGTATGCCTTGAGTGACGCGGCGCGCGCCTACCAGGACCTGGCACAAGAGCACACCCGCGGCAAGCTCGTCGTCATCGTGGACCCGGAGGCCGCCCGATGAGCATGCGCGCGGTGGAATACGACAGGTACGGCGGGCCGGAGGAACTGAGCGTGCGGACCGTCGCCCGGCCGGAGCCGCGCGCCGGACAGGTGCTCATCCGTGTCCACGGCACCAGCGTCAACCCCGTCGACGTCACGATCCGCTCCGGAGAGATGAAGCTGATGGCGGGCCGCCGCTTCCCCAAGCGGACCGGCCTGGACTACGCCGGGGAGGTGACCGCTCTCGGGCCAGGGGTCACCGACGTGAAGATCGGGCAGCGCGTGTGGGGTTTCCTCGGCGACGTCTCCGGCCGTACCGGCGCCGCCGCCGAGTACGTCGCGGTCAAGACCTCTGCTCTCGGGCCCGCGCCGGCCCGGGTGGATCTCACGCTGGCCGCCGCGCTGCCCAGCGTCGGGGTGACCGCGTTGCGCGCGCTGCGTGACGTGCTCCGGCTCGCCTCCGGCGAGGAACTGCTGGTGGTCGGCGCGAGCGGCGGCGTAGGCAGCACGGCGATCCAGATCGGCCTCGCCATGGGCGCCAGAGTCACTGCCGTCGCCAGCGCGGCCAACCACGGCCTCTGCCGCGAGCTCGGGGCCGCCCACACGCTCGATTACCGCAATCCGAACGCGATCGCCGGATCCTTCGACGTCGTTCTCGACTGCCACGGCACCGACCTCGGCCGCTACCGGGCCCTGCTACGCCGGGGCGGCCGGATGATGACCACCGCCAGCAGCGGCATGGGATACGCCATACGCTCAATCGTCACGCCGGGGCCGCGCGTACGGGTGATGATGGCACGCTCGCGGCGGGCCGACCTCACCGCGCTGGCCGGATACGTCGACCGACAAGCCGTCCAGCCGATCGTCGAGGAGACCTATCCACTCGAAGACATCGGCCAGGCCCACAAGCTGACCGGGACCGGACACGCACGAGGCAAACGAGTGATTGCCGTGCTGACCAGTCCTTAACCACGGCTCTTGGGGCGCCGATGGTCCTGGCGGGGACGGCGAACCCGCCGAGGTCCGCGGACTCCCATCGGGTGAGCGACCAAGGGACGTCGTGGACACCGCTCACCGCGAGCGTCGGCGTGGTCAAGGAGGGCAGGGAGCCGCGGGTGTCGAACGGCCGTGGTTCCCCGCCGCGTTGCGGATCGCCCCATGCCCGCAGGCCCGCCCCTACCGCCGCGAGGCCCGGATCCCACGGGTCGGCGAAACAGAGGAGCAGGATCCGGCGCAGGCAGTCGGTGTAGTCGGCATCCGTACCGGCGGCGAGCGCGGCCGTTGACACCGCCGGGATCTCCGCGGCTTCCGTCCGGTCCGGGCGCCGCTCGGGGAAGCGGCGTACGTTGTCCACCGCCGCCTGCCAGAACTCCACGCACACCGGCCCACTGCCCGCGACGTGGTAACCACTGCGCCGCGCCCTCGACCTCGATCACATGGTCGCCCGGCGCGAGCCGGGCGACATCCGGGGTGTCGTGTTTCTCCTTCATGCCGGTCCAGATGCGCGGCGAGTAGAAAAGTTCGCCCGTCCGCACACCGAGCTCAGGCCGGGCCCGCCACGTAGACGTCGCCGTTCGCCACGGTGATTTCGGCCCTGGGGCCGCATCGGACGTGCCGGGGAGCGGTGCCCTGGAGCAGGTGGCTAGCGCTTGGCGGCGCAGAGGGCGGTTGCCGGGCTGCCGCACGGCGTACCCCTTGGGGTGGCGTCCGCGGATCGTCATGGCGGCGATGGTCGCCGGCCTGCTGATCACGCTCACCCTGCGGCGCTCCACCCGCCAGGCCGCCGTCCCCGCAGAACGCGAGAAGTCCCCCGCGGTGCCATGAGGAGGCGGGCTCGCAGTCATGGTCCTGCACCGTCTCACCGCCGTAGGCCCAGCGGGGCCGGCGCCGGTCAAGCCCGAGCGGCGGCGAGCCGCTTGAGGCGAAGCCAGTGGTCGTCGAGCGAACCAGATGCCGTGACCGGCCGCGCGGGCACAAGTCCATCACGTCGATGAGCAGGCAGAATGGTGAAAGGCTCGGACGAAGCCAATCAGGTGGCAGACACGAATTTCCATTACCCGTTGAGGGTGGGGCCATCCCCCAATGTGGCCGTGACCTCCTCGCCGGACTCATTGTCGAGGAAGCCAAGCGCGGCCGACCCGAGCCAACTGGGCTCCCCGGACGACGACTTCAACCACTGCCGGCTGGTCCAGTCCTCGCACGAACCGGTGTTGACCTGGAAGCGGGTGCCAAAGCTGCCGTCTATCTCGCTGGATGTCCGACGGAGGCACGCGCCGGTCCATCGGTTGGCCGGCATTCCGGTACCCCGCGTTCCAGGAACTGTTGATCCAGTGCCACTGCTGGGACTTCTCGGTGCTGTCACAAGGCCGGGCGCGGACGACGTCGGTCTTCTGAAAGCACTTCAACACCAGCACCAGCGCGAAGCACGACTCCGGGCTGCTGGTGCGCTTTCGGCCCGGTCCACCTCTTCCAGCGAGGGCGTGAAGAACACGCGCCGTACCCGTGCCGACGTCAGCCGCTTGAACTGCGGATAGGCGAGCTGAGTACGGATAAACATGCAGAGGGGCGTGCCCGATAATCGCCTGGTGAGCTGGGTGGCGAACGTCATGGTGTCGGTTGATGCGGTGGACCGGCCCAACGTTGAGGCGTTGAGCGAGTGGTTGCGGGCCGAGGCTCCGCGGCGGGACCGGCCAGGAAAGGGATGTGGGTTCCTGACCGAGACGACTGGCCAGGATTCGCTGTGGGGTGGTGGGAAGTTCCCCGAGTGCACCGTGTGGGCCGGGGTGCTCAACAACGCTGATCTGCCCGCGGTTCTTGATCGGGTTCAGGGCATCGCCTGGCGATGCCCAAACGCCGTCCAGGTGTTCTTGATGGATCAAGAGGAGTCGTTCTTTCGGGTGTGGATGCTGCGGGACGGTACGCTGCAGCAGTATGCGCCCACGCGCCCCGACGAGGAGGATGAGGACTTCTTCCCCGGCGACTACGGGTGATTTCGGCCGAGAAGCAGCCTGACCGCTCAGATTCCGCTGTCAGGGCACGTAAATCGAGCTCGCCTCGTTGTCGCCGATGGGGTCGTTTGACAGTTTGCCGTCGTCCCATTCAGAGCCCGGAAGGAACGCGTCAGGGGAACCGGACCATCCGGTGTTCTGGTAGAGGATGACGGTCTTACCGGTTCTGTTTCGGATCGAGCTGGTCTCGTCGTTCATGCCGTCGCCGCTGTCATTGCCCCCGTGGTCCCGCCAGTTGAAATCCTTGAAGTTGCTCTTGCTCTCCCGGAAGTTTCGCCAGTGGTCGCCGGAGACGCCCTTGTCTCTGTTGAAGTCCTCGTTCTCGTAGAGGCAGACCCAGCCGCCACTGCATTTGTAGCTATCTCGTTATGCTGGTCGCATTACGATGGCACCCGCTGCGCGAGGACGTTGTGACAAGGAATCCGGATGCTGGACGGCCTTTGCCTACGTCCAGCGGCGGATCGCGTCGATCGTGGTCTCCGGCGAGGTGTTGAAGCAGAACCGGATGCCAGGTTCCGCCGCCACCAGTACGTTGATCAGCCGCTCGAACAGCTCGGTGTGCTCCGGCAGCACGCGCACCCCGGCTCCGATCATGGCCAGGCCGAAGGGACCTTCGGCGGACAGTCGCTCACGTACGGCTTCCTCGGCCACGACCGGATCGGCGCCGATGAGGCACGCCACGGTGTCCAGCCCCGCCGCATGCAGCGTTGCCTCACCCTGTTCGATACGGGCAGCCAGTGTCGCCTCGTCCAGGCCGGGATGATCGGAGAAGTCGATCGCGCTCGGGTGCAGGCCGATCGTCAAGATCTTGGTCATGTGGGCTCCTACCAGGGGACGGGTCCGTTGCGGTCGAAGAAGCCGCCCGTCGGCCCTTCGCGGTCCAACGTGGCCAACCGGACCACCGACTCGGCGGCCTCCGTGACGGTGTGCAGGCCGGTGTGCTGGTTCATGTCGGTCGCGGGGTTGCCCGGATCGGCGGCGTTGACCTTGAAGCCAGGCAATGCACGGGCGTACTGGGAGACGATCATGTTGAGTGCGGTCTTGGACGAGGCGTAGTCCAGGCTCAGGAAGCCGGACTCGGGGCGTGCGGGATCGCAGGCGTAGGTCAGGGATGCGAGTGCGCTGGAGACCATGACGATACGGGGATGGTCCGACTTGCGCAGGAGCGGCAGGAACGCGTGCGTGACCTGTACCGGGCCGAACACGTTGGCTTCGTACAAGACCCGCAGCCGGTCCGCGCCCATGACGGCGGGATCCAGCCGTTGGCCGCCGATTCCGGCGTTGTTGACGAGTACGTCAAGACGGCCGGCCCTCCCGGCCACCGTCTCGGCCGCCGCGGCAACGGAGTCGTCCGAGGTCACGTCAAGCTGGACGAACTCGACGCCGAGCGCGTCCGCCGCCCGCGTGCCGCGTTCGCGATCGCGGGCGGTCAGGAAGACCCGCCAGCCCCGCTCCGACAGACGGCGTACTGTCTCCCTGCCCAGCCCTTTGTTCGCCCCGGTGACCAGCGCCACCGTCTTTGTATCCGCCTCCGCGAGCTGTTCCGCGCCCGGTGCCGGTGTATTCGCCGGCATCGGCTCATCGCCGTTGGTGTCCGTTGTCATGGATCGATGGTCCAAGAACGGGCCCAGCCCTCACCAGGACCGCTTCGGCCTGGGACCGGCCGTACCACCCGCTTCAGGCGATCAGCGCGGCAGAATCGAGGGGTGAATCGTGCCGAACTCGCCGCAGTACTCCGCCAGGCCCGCTCCCGCCTGCGACCGCAGGATGTCGGCCTGCCGTCGGGCACCCGCCGCCAGGTGCGCGGCCTGCGCCGCGAGGAGGTGGCCATGCTCGCGGGGCTGAGCGTCGATTACGTCGTCCGGTTGGAGCAGGGACGCGGCGCACGGCCGTCCTCCCAGGTCATCGCGGCGCTGGCGCAGGCCTTGCGGTTCGACGACGACGATCGTGACCTGGTGTTCCGCCTGGCCGGTCACGAGCCGCCGCAGCCCGGGCACGTTGCCATGGTCGTACGGCCGAGCGTGTTGCGACTGCTGGACCGGATGGCGGATCTGCCAGTGCTGGTGCTGTCGGCCAAGGGCGACGTACTGGCCTGGAACCCGCTGGCCGCGGCGTTGCAGGGCGACATGACCGCCTGGCCCCGCCACCGACGCAACCTCATCTGGCAGCGCTTCCTCGGCAGCAGCCGCTGCCAGATCGCCGCGGACCCGCGCGAGGACGAGGCCGCCACCCGCGCCGCCGTCGGCACCCTGCGCGCCGCCCAGGCCCGCTATCCGCGTGATGCCGACCTCGCCCGGATGATCAGCGAGCTGCGCCGCGGCAGTCCCCGGTTCGAGGAGCTCTGGCAGGAGGGACGTTCCGCGGCCTGGCGTGCGGCGATCAAATCGATCCGCCATCCCCAGCTCGGAACGATCACGCTCGACTGCGACACCCTCCTGCTCCCCGATGCCGATCAGACCGTACTCGTGTACTCCGCCGAACCGGGAAGCCCTGAGGCCACAGCGCTCGACCTGCTCAGAGTGACCGGACTGCAGCAGTAGTGAGGGCAGATTCGGAGGCCGTGCACCGCGTCCAGCGCGTTCTTGGCGGCGGTGAGGGTGTCAGCACAGGGCTCGGTTGCCGTGCCGGGGGAACGGGCGCGGCGTCGCGAAGCCCGTGACTCCCTCCATTCGAAGCCGGTGGATGGAAGCGGTTCACGGTTGTCAGAGGGCGCGGTTCCGGCCGGCCGGGGTGTGCTCCACGCCGCCGCACCAGATGCGACGGATGTTCCGGGTAGCGCGTATGTCGGCGAGCGGGTCGCCGTCGATCAGGATCAGGTCGGCACGCAGCCCTGGCTCGACAGCACCGCGATCGGTCAGACCGAACGCCTCGGCCGCGAGCCGGGTGGCCGCCCGTAGTGCCTCAGCGGGGCGCAGGCCGACGTCGACGAGCAGTTCGAGTTCGTGGTGCAAGCTGGCTCCCGCTTCGGGCTGGAAAGGCACACCGGCCGTGTCGTTCGTGTCGGTGCCGGCCACGACCCGCACCCCGGCCTGGTGAAGCAGACCCACGCTGCGGTGGGCGCCGGCGAACCCCTCCGGCCGCCCGATCGTTGCCGCGATGCCTTCCATCATGGTCATGGTGGGAACCACGGTGCAGCCGGCCTCCGCGATCCGGGCCACGACCGGCAGGTCCAGCGCTGGACCGAGTGGGACGTGGGTGATGATGTCCGCGCCGGCATCGAGGGCCATGATGACGGCTGCCTGGGACACGGCGTGCACCACGACCTGCTTGCCGTGGGCGTGTGCCGCGCGGGCCAGGGCTGTCACGGTTTCCTGGTCCGGGCCGCCTTCACCCGGATCGGCCACAATCTTGATGTAGTCACTGCCTTCGGCCAGCCGCGCGGCGACGAACGGCTCGGCCTGGTCCGGGCCGGTGACGATGGCGTCGGCCGGCATCGTCGGGATACGCGAGTGCAGGCCGCCTGGGCCGATGGCGGGGGTGCCCGCGCTTCGCACGTCGCTCCCGCCCTGTACGCCGCGCAGCGTGGTCAATCGCCGCGCCGGCCAGGTCGCCATGTCCAGCCCTGTGGTGACCCCGTACGAGCAGAGTTTCTCCCGTGTGTTCTCGCCGCTGAGGTGAATGTGCGCATCGATCAGGCCGGGCAGTATCACGCCGCCGTCAGCGTCGATGACCTCGGCGTCGTCGGCGTCGGTGCCGATCACGTCGCCGGCGATGACGACCGTACGCGGCTCGGACAGCCCATGTCCGTCGAAGACCCGCACACCGGTGATGGCAAGTCGATCAGTCACAACCTCTCCCGCTTTCTTCCTGGGCCTGAGCTGGTCAGCTTCGGGTATGTCTGTTACGGGCATCGTCGGCGCCGGCCGCGCCGCTGTCCGGCCGGATGCGCATCGACCACCACAGTGCGGGCAGCGCCAGAAGCCCGGTGATGAACGCGGCGTAGCCGATGCCGGTACGACCGCCCAGGCTGTAGCCGATGGCACCGACGAGTCCGCCCGCGCTGATGCCGAGATAGATGGCGCTCTGGTGCAGGCCGAGCACGATGGGCGCCACCTCTGGCGCCGCCGCCGCGACGCGTAGCTGCTGCGGGACGTTGACCATCCAATGCAGCATCGCCCAGGCACCGACGCCCAGCAGCACGAGCGGCATGGAGACCGCCACCGACGGGACCACCAGGACCGCGACAGTGAGGCAGGGGGCGACCACCGCGATCGTACGACCCGGACCGTACCGATCCGCCAGCCGTCCGGCGAGCAGGTTGCCTGCCATCGCCCCGGCCCCGAAGCAGAGCAACGTCAGAAACTGGCGGTCCGGGTCGCCTCCGGTGGCCGGCAGCAGCACCTCGTCGATGAAGTTGTACACCGTCCAGCTCGCGGTCAGGCAGAGCCAGGTCGCCAGCAGGGTGGCGAGCACCCGCCGATCTCGCAGCGGCGCCACCCGATTCCTGAGTGCGACCGCGGGCGACCCGTCGAGCGCTGGTAGCGACAGGGTTCCGGCCATGGGCAGCGTCACGAGGAGTGCGAGCAGGCCGAGCACCAGTCGCCAACTCGTCGCGCCACCCAGCCACGCCCCGATCGGAAGGCCGAGGACGATGGCCGTCGTCAGGCCGCCCACCACGACTGCCACAGCGCGTCCTTGCCGGTCTCCTGTGACCAGGCGACGGGTGACGGCGAGTGCGTTGGCGGTGTAGACGCCGGCGCCCACACCGGCGATCACACGCGCGGCGGCCGCACCGGGAAAGTCCATCGCGACCGCGGTCAGGGCGTTGCCCACGCCGAACACGGCCAGCGCGACGAGCAGCACCTGCCGTGGCGGCCGGTGCCCGACCAGAGTGGTGAGCAATGGGCCGCCCAGCGCGTAGGCGAGCGCGTACACCACGATGAGCTGTCCGACGACGGCTCGGTCGGCGAGCAAGTCCGCGCCCATGTGGCCGAGCATGGGCGCGATGACGAACGTTGAGACCCCGACCGCGAAGTTACCGGAAGCGAGCGCGAACAGCTTCGCGTTCATGGGGCTCTTCTCCGCGACATGTACGGCCTTCCGTCAGGTAGTTGAAGATCTCAACCATGCCGCACAGGCTACTCGCACTAGTTGAAATCATCAACCGCTATCCTTGGCTCATGGGTGATCCGCGATGGCTGGACGACGCCGAGCAGCGAGACTGGCGCTCCTATGTCGAAGGATCGGCGCTGCTGCTGGAAGTACGCGACCGCCGGCTTCGCCGCGACCACAACCTGTCGCTGGCCGACTTCGAGATCCTGGTGCGGCTGTCCGAGGCGTCCGAGGGCCGCCTGCGCATGGCCGAGCTCGCCGAGCTGTCGTTCTACTCCCGTAGCCGGTTGTCGCACACCGTCGCCCGGCTGGAGGCCCGCAAGCTCGTCCAGCGATGCAACGACGACGAGGACAAGCGCGGTGTGGTCGCCTCACTGACAGAGACCGGGCGGGCGGTGCTGGTCAAGGCGGCCATGGACAACGCGCAAACCGTACGCGAGCACTTCATCGACCTGCTCAGCACGTCCGAACTGCAAGCGATCGGCCGGGCCTTCCAGGCGGTGGCGGCCAAGGCCCGCCAGTCCGCCGAGTAACAGGAGGGAGCCATGCCAGGGCCTCACTGCGGTGAGGCGCTGGTTGCGTACGCCCCTGGCGAGACTGACGGTCATGTTCACCACCCCAGCCTTCACCAAACCACAGCCAAGCCAACGCAGACGGTCGCACGTCAGCGGCTATCAGAGGCTCGGACCAGCCCTATTCCGCCGCGCCTGAGTGCGGGCGGTGACTGACGTGCGCGACAGGTCATCGCGGGCCCACGTAGCGGAGGATCCAGAGCCCCTGGTTCTTGTCGGTGATGTAGATGTGGCCGCGCCGGTCCACGACGACGTCCTCAGTCTGCACGACCAGGTCGCCGGCCGGCAGCGGCCCGTACCGCTTGCGCGGCTCCGGCGGGATGAAGTAGCCGACCTCACGCGGCAGCCGCGGGTTCGACACGTCGTAGACCCGCAGCCCCGCGTTGAAGTGGGCCAGGTAGAACAGGTTCGCCTGCTTCTCCACGTCCGGGTGGTACTGATGGTGGTTGAAGTTGTGCGGCCCACACCAGCCTCCCCTGCCGGCGAAGTCCTGGTACGGCGCCTCTTTCGGCGGCACTGGCGCGGGCAGCAACGACAGCAGGAACGGGTTCGCCGGGTCCTTGATGTCCACGATCGAGGCGTGGTGCGCCGGGCCCTTGCCGTAGGAGATGTCCTCGGAGTTGGCGAAGCCGATGCCGCGCTCGGGGATCGGCAGGAAACCGTGCACGCCGAACTGCGCGTGGAACGGCGGGCTGAACGGCAGGTGGCCGACCTGTCTGGGACGGGCCACGTCGGAGATGTCCAGCACGATCAGGCCCGCCGCGCCGTACGGCAGGTAGACGTGGTTCCCGACCGGGTACGGCGGGCCGTGCAGCGAGACGTGCGCGCCGGACCCGCAGCAGAACCCGTGCAGGTGCGACGGCTCCGGCGTCTGGCCGCCCTTCTCCTGGCCGGGGACCCACCAGCGACCGGCCTCCACCGGGTGGGCGGGGTCGGCCATGTCCAGGATCACGTAGATGTTGCCGGTGAAGCCCTTCATGTTGGCGGCGAGATGGGCGTAGCGGCCGCCGTCGTACAGGTTGCGGTGGGTGCCCGTGCCGCCGTCGGTCCTCCAGTGGGTGATCCTGCGCGGGTCGGCGGGGTCGGAGACGTCCCAGATGAGCACACCGTCGTGGAACGGCCCGTTCGGGTCGGGCGCGGCCTCCACCGGGAAGACCTTCTCCACCGCGGTGACCAGGATGTCGCCGCCCAGCGTGACCTGGTTGCCGAGCGTGTTGGTACGCGGCTCGGGCGTGGGAAGGAACTTCAGCACGCGGGCCCTGGCCGGGTCCGTCACGTCGAGGACGCTCCAGCCGGGGTCCCAGAAGTGGCCCATGTAGAGGTACCAGCGACCCGCCTTCTGCCGGATCGCCATCTTGAAGCCGGGGCGTTCGTCGAGATCGCAGTAGCCGATCACCTCGACATTGCGCGCGTACGCGCCCTTGGGCGGGCTGACCGGCACGTCCCCGGACGTGTCGCCGCGTTCCGCGTGCGCGGGGCCGTTGCCCAGTGCGGCGGCCAGACCGGCCGCGCCCGCTGCCCTCACCGTGCCGCGCAATGCGGCGCGGCGGGAAATGTTCTGCTCGGACACAGGCTCTCCTCAATGACCTCGGCGGCCTCAGTGAGTGATGTGTCCAGGCTTGACGATCAGCGAAATGCCTGTCCAATATATGTTTTCGCCCCGAAAAATACTGATTGGATATTAGTGTGGCTGACCTGCGGCGTATGGAGTACTTCGTGGCAGTCGCCGAGGAGCTTCATTTCGGGCGGGCGGCCACCCGGCTGCACATCTCGCAGCCGCCGCTGAGCATGCAGATTCAGCGGCTGGAGGAGGAGGTCGGGGTCGAGTTGCTCCGCCGTACGAAACGGAGCGTCCAGCTCACGGCGGCGGGCAAGGTGTTCCTGGAGGAGGCGCGCGCCACGCTGCGCCAGGCGCGCCGGGCCACCGACCTGGCGCGCAGGGCCGCCAGGGGCGACCTCGGCCGGCTGTCCATCGGGGTGATCGACTCGGCCCTGTACGGGCTGGTGCCGCCGATGGTGCGCCGGTTCACCGAGCGCTATCCCGACGTGGAGATCACGGTCACCGAGCGGCGCATCCACGAGCAGCTCGACCTGGTGGCGCGCGGAGCCCTCGACCTCGGCTTCGTTCATCCGCCGGTCGAGCGCCCGGAACTGGAGGCGGAGGCGGTGCACCACGAGCCGTTCGTGCTCGCCGTACCCGAGGGGCATCCGCTGGCCGGAGCGCAGGACGTGTCGCTGGCGCAGGCGTGCGCGCAGCCGCTGATCCAGCCGCCCAGGGAGCTGAACCCGGTCGGTCACGACAGCCTGCTGGCGATCTGCCACCAGCACGGGGTGTACCCGAACATCGTCCGCGAGGCGTCGCCCAAGCAGACGATCATCGCTTTGGTGGCGGCGGGGCTGGGCGCGTCGGTGCTGCCCGAGGCCGTACGGCACTCGGGCTATCCCGGGGTGGTGTACCGGCCCATCGAGGACGGGCGTTTCGGCATCACCACCTCGGTCGTCTGGGCCCGCGACGCCCTCGGGCCCTCCGCCCGCCTCTTCCTCGACCTCGTCCTTCAGCCGCCGGCGGGACCACCTCGCCACGCCGCGTCCGTCCACCCACCATGCGGCGGTGCCGCACCGTGAGGCAGGGCACCGCAGCAGGGTGGTCAGGTCAGCCGAGCTTGACGGAGCCGCCGGCCACGAGGTGAGGCGTTCTCGCGCTCCTCGGTCATCGGCGCGTCCGGCCACCAGGCCGCGAAGTAGCCACCGGCGACGGTCGCAGTGACGCTACCTTTCGCCTCCATCCCCGTCGTTGGCGTAGCCGGGCAGTCGCCTCGCGTTCTGTTTTGCCTTGGGCTCCCGTCACCAGCACTGTTCGGGTTATGCCTGCTCCTGGAGCCGGACGACGGCCTTGCCGATCGTGGGCGCTCCGCTGTGCAGCAGGCCCAGCAGAGCTTCGGGCACCCGCTCGATGCCGTCCAGCACCGTCTGCCGGTGGAAGATCTCGCCCGAGCGCACCCAGGAACCCACCTCGGCGCGGAAGGCGGGCATCTGGTCCTGGTGGTCGGTGACCAGGAAACCGCGCGCGGTCGCCCGCTTGGTGATCAGCTCGTACAGGTTCCGCACGCCGTGCGGCTCCCGGCCGTCGTACTGGCTGGCCATCCCGCACAGGGCCAGCCGGGCGCCGATCCGGAGATGGTCGATCGCGGCCTCCAGTTGGGCGCCGCCGACGTTGTCGAACACCACGTCGATGCCGTCCGGCGCGGCCTGTGCAAGGTGCTCACCGGCCGCACCGTCGTGATAGTCGAAGGCGGTGTCGAAACCGAGGTCGTCCACCAGATGCCGCACCTTGGCGGAGGACCCCGCGCTGCCGATCACCCGCTTGGCTCCCCGCAGCCTGGCGATCTGACCGGCGATGCTCCCGACCGCCCCGGCCGCCCCCGTGACGAACACCGTGTCGCCGGATCCCACCGATGCCACCTGGGTGATGCCCAGCCATGCGGTCAGGCCCGTCACACCGAGCACACCGAGATAGATTTCGGCGGGCAGATCGTCGGTGTCGATCGGGACGACCCCGGCCGCATCGATCACGGTGGCCTCACGCAACCCCAGGAAGTGCTCGACCACCTGGCCCGGCTTGACACCGTCCGCGCGGGACTCGACGACCACGCCGACCGCTCCCCCCTCCAGCGGCGCGTCCAGCGGGAACGGGGGGATGTAGGACGGGCGGTCGTCCATCCGGCCACGCATGTACGGGTCCACCGACAGGTGTGTGTTGCGCACCAGGACCTGTCCGGGCCGCAACTCGGGAATCCGGGCTTCGACCAGCGCGAAGTCGTCAGCTGACGCCTGCGCCGGCGGCCGTCGTGTCAGGTGCCACTCCCGGGCCCGCCCCTTGCTGGTTACTGCCATCGGAACACGCCTTCCCTAGATGCTTAATCCAATCAAGCATCTATCCTCACATACATACTTGAGTGCATCAAGTTCTTGGTAGAGTGGGCCTCATGGCCGTACCGTCGGGACCCGTCACCGCGTCGACCGATGCCGAACGGGCCATGTTCGACTTCGTTGACGCCTATGACCGCGCATACGAAACCGCCGCCCTGGAGCACGGGCTGAGCGTGGCGCAGGCCTGTGTGCTCGGGCGGCTCACCCGGCAGATCGGGATGCGAGAACTGGCCGACGAACTCGGCTGCGACGCGTCAAACATCACCCAGATCATCCGCAGGCTCGAGGTGCGCGATCTCGTCCGCCGTCTCCCCCACCCCGACGACCGCCGCTCCCGGCAGATCGTACGGACCCCCAACGGAACCACCCTCTACGCCGCCTTCGAGGAGTCCTTCGAGTTCGCCCGGTCCGCCACCGCCAACCTGAGCGCCGGCGAACAGGACCAACTGGTCGCCCTGCTCCGCAAGGCCCTCAACGGAACACGAAAACCGAACGGCTAGCCCACTTGGGACATGGTGAGTGGTGCGCTCCGGTAAGCACGATGGGGCAGTCCCACAAACGATGCCTCGGGCATCGACACCAGGCCGATCCGTCGCCCGGCAGAGCCCACGACCACCTTTCCACAAGAGGCGCGACGTCAGCCTCGTAGGTAGGTGACGACTGCGAGGACGCGGCGGTGGTCGTCTTCGTCGGGGGGTAGGTCGAGCTTGCTGAGGATGTTGCCGATGTGCTTGCCGACGGCGGCCTCGGATACGACGAGAGCCCGGGCGATTGCGGTGTTCGACCGCCCTTCGGCCATGAGGGCGAGCACCTCTCGTTCTCTCGGACTGAGGCGCTCGATCGGGTCGCGGCGGCGGCGCAGCAGTCGCCTGACCACCTCGGGGTCCACGATGGTGCCTCCCATCGCGACGGTGTGGAGCGCGTCGAGGAACTCCTCGACGTCGCCGATGCGGTCCTTGAGCAGGTAGCCGACCCCGGTTCCGTCACCGGAGTCGAGAAGCTCGGACGCGTAGGCCTGCTCGACGTACTGGCTGAGCACCAGGATGGCGAGGCGTGGGTTGGCTGTGCGCAGGGCGACGGCGGCACGCAAGCCTTCCTCAGAGAATCCGGGAGGCATCCGCACATCCGTCACGATGATGTCAGGCAGGTGCTCGGCGACGGCCGCGACCAGAGCATCGGCGTCCCCGACGGACGCGGCCACCGTGTGACCGAACCGGACCAGCAGTCCGGAAAGCCCTTCACGCAGCAGCACGCCGTCTTCGGCGATGACTATCTTGAGGGGGCGTTCGACGCGCAAGGGATCTCCGCACGTAGCAGGGTCGGGCCGCCGGTTGGGCTGGACAGCATCAGCCTGCCGTCGACCACCGCGACGCGGTCGGCCAGGCCCGCCAGCCCTGTGCCGGCCGAGGCGTTGGCGCCGCCCACGCCGTCATCTCGGATCTCCACCGTGAGCCTCCCGTCCTCGAACCGCCCCTCGACAGTCGCGCTCCGGGCCTTGCTGTGCTTGGCGACGTTGGCCAGCGCCTCGCAGACGACGAAGTAGGCGACCGATTCGACAGGCTGCGGCAGGCGTCCGGAGACCTCGACGCAGACCTTCACGGGGACGGGAGAACGGTCGGCGACGTCCGCCAGAGCGGTGGGCAGACCTCGCTCGGTGAGGATACGGGGGTAAATACCCCCGATCAGGTCGCGGATCTCGGCCAAGGCCAGCTTCGCTTGCCGGTGCGCCTCGTCGACGAGTTCGGCGGCCTCCTCACCGCGCGACATCTTCGCCAGCCCGAGCGTCATCGTCAACGACACGAGCCGCTGCTGGGCCCCGTCGTGCAGATCACGCTCGATGCGCCTCCGCTCGGCTTCGAAGGCCTCCACCAGGCGGGTGCGGGACCGGGTGAGCTCGGCCAGCCGCTCGCCCGGCTCGTCGCCTCGAGGGGTGAGGAGAAACCTGGCCAGCATGGCGTGGACCATCGCGAGCGCTGTCAGCGGGTAGACGGCGAGGAGCAGCACGACGACTCCCAGCGCCGCCACCAGGAACGCTCCGGGATAGCCCTCGACGCGCCACGTCTTGAACACGTTGATCGAGTCGGCCTCACCGAGGGCGAGCGGCGTGCAGATCATCGCGACGGGCAATACCAGGCCGTACAGCATGATGGCCAGTTCGACCGGCCACAGCACAACGACCAGGAGCCCTGTGTAGGCCAGCTCCCTCCAGGTGGCCTGCTCCCTGAAGCGCAGCTCCAGCCACGCGCGCAGGCCGGGGCGTCCGGGCACGCGATGGGGACTGGTGGCCGGCTCTCCATCGATGATCCGCAGGCGCGTACGCTCCAGCGCGGCAACGGGAACGCCACCGAGCCCCAGCGCCAACACCATGGGGATGCCAACCAGCACCAAGGTCATCACGGCACCGGTGACCAGGAACCCCAGGAACAGCACGAGCACGATCGCGCCGACGCCCACGCCCGTGACAAGGTAGGCCATCGCGCGCCATGGCAAGGAGGAGAGGATCAGGTCTCTCCGGGTGAGCGCCTGCCAAGACTGTCGTGGTCGCACCCGGCAACGATACGGGTCGGCGGGTGCGCTTCCGATAGGTCCTGCCCTACTTTCCAGGTATATCCAGCACTACCTCGAAAACTAGGTCCTCTCTCTCTGCGCACCGAGCGTCGCCGCCGATGTCATTGTCTCCATGGACGAGACAGTGACCTTGCGGCCGGGAAGAGATGCCAACGCCGACCTGAGGGCCTTCATGGCGATCGCCGTGCGCAAGCAGGGCGTGGTGGGAGCCGTGGCACCGAGTTCGCCGTCGCTGGCGAGGGCGCTCACGGCAGTGGTGCCATCCTCGGGAACCCCGGTCGTGGTGGAGCTCGGCCCGGGTACGGGGTCGATCAGCGAGGCCATCCGGTGCAGGCTGGCGCCGGGTTCACGCCAAATCGGGATCGACGTCGAGCCCTCGATGGTCGCCCACCTGCGCCGTGCCAAACCGTGGTTGGAAGTGATCCACGGCGACGCGGCGGAGCTGGGAGCGCTGCTGGCCACAGCCGGCGTGACCCGGGCCGACGCGGTGGTCAGCACGCTTCCATGGTCACTGTTCCCGGGTCCTCGCCAGTTGCGGATCCTCCACGAGATCGGCCGCGTGCTCGCCCCGGGCGCCGCTTTCACCACGGTGACCTACCTGCATGCCGTGCCGCTCCTGAGGGCCAGGGCGTTCCGGCGGCGGCTCCGGTCCGCCTTCGAGGAGGTCCTGACCACAGGGCCGGTCTGGCGGAACCTCCCGCCCGCGATGATGTACGTGTGCCGCAGGCCGGTGCCCGATGCCTGAGTTGCTGGGGCAGCTTTCTCCTCCACTGGTGCTCATCGTCGGCTGGCTACTCATCGTGGCCGAGGCCGGCCTGCTGATCGGTGTTCTCCTGCCAGGGACCAGCGTGCTCATGGCCCTCGGCTATCTCTCCCACCTGGGTGTGGTGCCGTTGGGCGCGACGATCGCGGTGGCTGCCTTCGCGGCGGTCACCGGTACGCAGTTGTCCTTCCTGTTGGGAAGGCGACACAAAGGCCCTTCCACAACGCAGCCCGACGCTCTCTCAGGATTCTGGGAGCGCGGCCGTCTCCTGCTGGTGCGGCGCGGTGTATGGGCCGTCATGGTCGGTCAATGGCTGGGCAGCGCTCGCACGCTGGTTCCCCGTCTCGCGGGCTGGTCGGGCATGCCCTACCGCGCCTTCGCGTGCGCGAGCATGCCGGCCGCCAGCACGTGGGCGGCAACGCTCGTGAGCCTGAGCCACAGCCTGGCTCCAGAGGTCATCCACCAGATCACCAGCCACCTCGCCCTCGCAGGCCCGTCGGCGGTCGCCCTCCTGCTCCTCATCCTCTGGCTGAGACACCATCGGCAGGCCGGTAACCAACGCCGGTAATACACCGGATCAGAACCACGGCCCACCCCCAACCGGCGATCACGAGAGGCCCACCAGCCGGCCAGTCCGCCAAGCCCACCCGGCCCGTGACGGAGCCGAGGCCGACGCGTTCATGGACGAGAACGGTGGACTGCTCTGAGCGGCCGGCAGACATCCCGGAGGGCCTCACTGCGCGCCCGCGACGACAAAGACAAGATCGATATTTCCCCACGCCCTACCGGCTGCCCCCGTCACTGCGGGTAAATCATCCATTTCCACGCCGAATGTCCTAGGGATGATCAAGGATGGTGTGCCATGGGATGGATCGGGATCTCGACGGGCCACGAGCTCACCGTCGAGGGGACGCGGCGGCCGGTGCTCGTCTGCCGGACGGCCGCGGGTCGCGTGCTGGCCAAGGTGCCCGCCAACGTCAGGAAGGATCCGACCGCGGTACGGCTCGCCTCCCTCTGCGACCGGGTCGGCGAGCACGTGCGGGCGGTGCACGACCGGGTCGAGTCCTGGATGGTGCGGTCGCTGCCCGTCCCGGCCGCGGTGTTCGCGGCCGTGTGGGACGACCCGGTGTGGCGCGAGACGCTCACCGACCTGGTCATCGCCCCGATCGTGGACGGCGCGCCCGACCTCGGCCGCTGTGCGCTCCTGTGCGAGGGCGCGTGGACGGGCGCGGACGCCTTCGCGATCCCGCACCCGCTGCTGCTCGGCGACGAGCTGCCCATCTGGCGGGGACGGAACCTCACACAGGTTGTCAAGCAGGTACGCCGCGAGGTGTGGACGCGTCCCGCGAGCATGGACCGTACGTTCGGCGTGGTCGACACCCTCGGATACATGGACGCCCACTACGAGAGCGGCGCCGCGTTCGAGCGCCGCGTGCACGAGCTGGGCGGGCGCATCAAGGGGGACAGAGCGCGGTTCACCGTGCACGCGCCCGAGCCGCTCGGCATCGAGATCGACCTGGACTGGAGCGGGCCGATGAGCCCGGCCTACATGGCGTGGCTGAGCTTCACGGCGGGCGGCCGGGAGATCGGCGACATCGCCTGGTCCGAGGGCGTCCGCATTCTCATGGCTCTGTACGCGGACCGCACCGTGGACGAGACGGAGCCGGTGGTGGAGGCGGCCGAGGCGTACTCCCACTACTGCGACGCCCGACAAGGCGAGCCCGGCACCGTGGTGCCCTCCGGCATCACCGGCCCGACGCGCGACGTGCTGTTGCGCGCCGGGGCGGTGCTGCCGGGCACGCCCACCGGCTCCGACGAGGACACGTGCGTCGCCGTCCGCTACGAGCACTCCGTCCTGGACGAGCCGGTCGTCGAACTCGTCCGGCGCGCGGCCGTCGACGGTGACAAGGCCGAGAAGTCGCTGTACGACCTGGACCCGGTGGCGGAGACCGGCGTCGGCACCGTGCACGCGGGCCCGCTCGGCTTCCTCGCGTCCGCACTGCACCGGTACCCGGCGCACCGCGCCCGCATCCTGGCCGCGCACACCGACCTGCGCTCCGCCCGCCGCCTGGCCGCCCGCAAGCCCGGCCTCGCGCGCACCGCGCTCACCCGTACCGGCGACGACCTGGAGACGCACGCGCCCGAGCTGCTGCCGCCGTTCTACGAGGAGTGCGCGCGGATCCTGGCCGCCGCGGGCAGCGCCCGCTTCGCCGCCGCCTTCTTCGAGCAGGCCCGCGCCGCCGAGGACGCGCACGCGCTGCCGGTCGACGAGGCCGCGCTCGTCGCGGCGCACCTCGCCGCGGGACCGGACGCCGCCGGAACGGCCACGCTCAAGAAGCACGGCAAGCGGCTCGCCGCCCGTCATCCCGCCCCCGGCGCGTACCGCTGGCACCGTAGGCTGCTCACCGAGTGGTGCGAGGAAGTCCCGGACGGCGCGGACGGCGCGCTGGCCCTGGCCGACGGCTGGGCGGCGCTGGCGAAGGCCGCCGGGCACGCGCTCGGCGGGCCCGAGGACGAACGCGCCGTACGGGCCCTGCTGGAGAGCGGCTGCATGAAGTCGGCACCGCAGGCCCTCTGGGAGTTCGTCCTTGCGTTGCTCGGCCCGATGGTACGGGCGGACGCGGGCATCGGCCGCGCGTTCCTCGGCATCCTGCCGCTGCCCGCCAAGGACATCCCCAAGGCGAAGAGCGCGGCGGTGTCGCTCCTCCTCGGCAACCTCGCGGGCGCGGGCCTGACCGCCCCGTTCACCACGTCCCCCGGGCTGGCGGGGGCGGCGGCGAAGGACTGGCTCGGCCGCTTCCTGAAGCTGTACGCGGGGCTCGCACTCCCCGTCGCCGGTCTCGGCGACCTCCTGCACGACGCCGGTACGCGGCTGCGCGCGGAGGGCCTCACCTGCGACGACCATGAGGCGGTACTGGGAGTCGACGAGGACGAGGTCAACCGCTGGGAGGAGACCGCCGCCGACCTCCCGCTCCTCGATCTCCTCCTGGACCGCGGCGTCCCGCTCGCGCGGCCCCGGCTGCTGCACACGTTCAAGCTGTACGACCGGCTCGCCTCCGGAGCGGGCGCCGACCTGACCGCCGTCGCCGCCGACCCGGACTGGGCTCCGCTGCTGCGCGACGCGATCGTGGGCAACGTGACCAACCAGCTCAACGTCACCGAGCCCGCAGTCCCGAAGCAGACCGCCCCCGAGACCGTACGGGCCCTGACCGCGACACCGGGAACGGCGCAGATTGTCGCCGCCATCCTGGCCGAGCATGCCGCGCGGGTCCCAAGTCAAGGGCTTCCGGACGCGCACGCCGCCCTGTGCGACGCCCAACGGTTCACCATCGCCGGAGTCCCCGGCCCCCTCCTGGACAGCGTCCGGACGATCGCGACCGGGACGGACCCGGCCCGCGCCCTCGCCACCACGCTGAGCGGCGGCGTCCTCGACGAACTGGAGCTGCCCGCCTTCGTCCCCGGCCACGTCAACACCATCACCGACTACCTGGAAGAGAGCGGCACCGACCTGCTCCTGATCGAGTCCGGCCGGCTCTGGGAGCACAAGTTCCGCGCCTGCGTCGTCACACCGGATGGAGCCGGCCCGTCCCACGGCTTCGGCACGTACGAGTACGTCTCCAGCCGGTCCCACGAACGGGCCGAGGCGCGCGACCTCTACGACCGCTGCCTGATCGCCGTGAACGGCCGGGTGACCGTACTGGACCACGGCGGCCCGCACTGCCCGCACGGCAGCGCGCACCCCGCCGCCCGCCGCGTCGTACCGGCCGACGGCGAACGGGTCGCCTTCCCCGGTGGCGCCGAGGCCACCGTGTGGCGCGGCCAGGGCCGGATCATCGAGCTGCGGGACCCGGCCGGGCGGACCATCGGCCGCTACGTCCGCGGCCGGGGCAGGGCGCCCGAGCACGACGGCGCCGAGAACATCAGCACGGTCGAGCACCACCGCTACGCGTCCGGGACCCGCCTGGTCGCGCCCCCCGGCAGGTGGTCGGCGATGCGGCCGCGCGACCCCGAAGGATCCAGGGCGCTGCGCGCCGTCGACGAGAAGAAGGCGCAGGCCCTGATCGACGTCGCGGACGCCGCGTTCGCCGCCGACCTCATGCGGGTGCTGGACCCCGAGAGCGAGTACCGGGAGAAGGTCGCCGCCCGCGACGAGCTGGCGGGACGGCTCCGCCCGCTCCTGCCGGAGATCACCGACGAGTCGCTCCGGAAGGGCGTCACGTCCCTGGTGTGGACGGCCGTCGAATGCCGCGAGCGCGCGTTCGCCCTGCTGCAACGCCTGGCGCTGACCCCGCCGCCCCACCTGCGCCCGGCGCCCGCCTCCGCGGCACCCGCCGTCCGGTCCGAGAAGTCCCCCGAGCCGGACGATCCGGGGCCTGAGTCCGCGTACGAGAGGATCGTCCACTTCACCCGTGCCGCCGTCGACGTGCCGTACGACAAGAAGATCGCGATATTCGACGCCCCCGCCGTCAAGGGGGTCGAGAACACGCTGGGCCGCCTCGGCGCCGCCGTCCTGGAGGTCGCGTGGGGCAACGGCGGCGGGCGCGCGCAACTTGTGGAACTGGCCGCCGTCCCCGAACTCCTCCGTACCGACGGCACCTGGCACGTCGCCCGGCTGCGCCCGGAGTACGACCTCGGGCAGATCCGCTCGGGCAGAGGACCCATCACAGCCGCCGCCGTCGCCGACTACGAGCCGGTGGGGCACGGGTACGCGGTCACGGCGCTCCTCCACACCCCGGACGGCCCCGACCCGCTCCTGTTCACCCGCAACCGCGCCGTCGAACTGCGGACCTGCCGCGGGTGGGGCGACCCGGACCGGCTCCGGCGGGCGCTCGACCTGATCACCGAGAACGGCCCGCCGCCCGTGGACCGGGAGGCGACCGTACGGGCGTTCGCCGAGGCCACCGGCCTGTCACCGGCCCAGTGCCTGATCCTGCTGTCCACCTCGGCCCGCACGCTCTCCTGGCCGGACGGCTGGGCGCGGGGCCGCGTCGCCGCCTTCCGCAAGGGCGACGCCGCCCGCGCCCGCGCACTCAACCTGACCGAGATCGAACTGCGCATCGCCGCGCTCTCCCTGGAGGCGCTCACCACCACCGACGAGGCCGTCGAAGTCGTCGAACTGCTCATGCCCGACGACCCCGCCGACCTCTGGCGTACGGGCCCCGCCCTGGACCGGGCGGTCGCGTACTGGACGGAACGCCACCCGAGGCTCACCCCGCTCACCACCGAGCAGTGGGTCACCCTCGCCTCCGGCGCCGAGGACGCCCTGGAGGCGCTGATCGCCCTGCTCGGCGAGCGTCCGTCCGTACCGCCGCTGGGTCACATCGCCCGCGCCGTGAGGCTCCTGGCCGACCGCCTGCCCAAGGACCACCCCGCCCGTACGACCGCCGCCGCCCGCCTGCGTGACCTGCACGAACACGTCACCGGCCCGGACACGACCCTGCCCATCGCCGCCGGGGTCACCTCGGTCACCGCCCTGGAACGAGCCGTCGGAGCGACCGCGGCCCACCTCCCGGAGAGCAGGCTCGCCATCGGCGAAGCCCTCACCCTGGAGCCCGCCGGAGACGGCTACCGCGTCCACCTCCGCCCATCCCGCTGGTCCGACCTGGACGCGCTGGCCCCGGCCCTCCGCCGCGGCGGCGCCACCAATGTCGCCCTGGTCATGGAGGACCTGCGCTTCCTCCGTTCGTCCGAGCCGCTGGAGGCCGCGGCCCGGCTGGAGTGACGTTCCCGGAGGTGTGCGGGAGGTGGAAGGCGATCCTGTGGTCCGGGGAACTGCCGCGCGCCTCGATCTGCGTCCTGCTGCGGCGCCGCCCGCCGGCTTCGCCGTCGACCGGATACGCCTGCGGTGAAGCCCTGCCGGCGCCCATCTGGTGATCCCTTGCGTTCTCCTCCGGTCGCCCGGCGGAGAACGTCAGCGATCGATGTTGGCCAGGTAGCTCTCGTCCGCCTGCGGCCCCGCGACCGCGGCACGGGGCACCAGGGTCTCCAGGCGTTCGAAGACGGCGTCGGGCAGGTCCAGGTCGGCGGCCGCGGCGTTGGCGCGCACGTTGGCGGCGCGGCGCGTGCCGGGGATCGGGAAGGCGCCACGGCGCAGCAGCCAGGCCAGCGCCAGTTGCGCGGACGCGATTCCCTGCTCGGCGGCCAGCGTCGCGATCGCGTCGGCGAGCGACACGTTGCGGCTCAGGTTGGAGCCCTGGAAGCGCGGATTGCCGCGCCGCCAGTCGTCGCCGCCGAAGTCGGCCGCCGAACGGACGGCCCCGCCGATCAGGCCGCGTCCCAGCGGGCTGTAAGCCACGAAGCCGACGCCCAGATCGGCGCAGGCCGCCAGGATCCCGTCCTCGGGGTTCCGGCTGAACAGCGAATACTCGGTCTGAACGGCGGTGATCGGATGCACCGCCTGCGCGCGGCGCAGCGTGCGCGGCGACACCTCCGACAGGCCGATGTGCCCGATCCTGCCGGCCGCGATCTGCTCAGCCAGCGCCCCCACGGTGTCCTCGATCGGGGTCGTGGGGTCGAGCCGGTGCAGGTAGTACAGGTCGATGTGGTCGGTGCCGAGCCGGGTCAGGCTCGCCTCCAGAGCGGTGCGTACGTACTCGGGACGGCCCAGGCCGTGCCGCAGGACGCCGTTCTCGTCATGATTCCCGCCGAACTTGGTGGCCAGGACGATGTCGCCGCGGCGGCCCGCGAGCACGCGGCCGATGACGCGCTCGCTGTGTCCGTCGCCGTACATGTCGGCGGTGTCGATGAACGTCATGCCCGCGTCGACGGCGGCGGTCAGGGTCGCGGTGGCCTCGCCCTCCGTCATGTCCCCGTAGATGCCGGGGGCCAGCGTCATGGCGCCGAATCCGATGATCGACACCTTCGGGCCGCGTTCTCCCAGTGTGCGGTAGTGCACGCCGGTTCACCTCTTTCTGCGTCGTTCGATGCATCGAGCCTCGTCACTGCACAGAAGGGCAGCCAGTACCCGCGGGAGACCAGTACTCTCAGGACTAGCCTGGACTGTATGCCGACACGTGAGATGGCCGATTTTCTGCGTTCGCGGCGTGACCGGATTCGCCCGGAGACGGTGGGGCTGCCCGCGAACGACCGCAGGAGGGCGCCGGGCCTGCGCCGAGCCGAGGTCGCCCAGCTCGCGGGTATCAGCCCGGACTACTACATGCGCCTTGAGCAGGGGCGGTCCGTACGCCCCTCGTCGTCGGTGCTGGACGCGCTGGCGCGGGCGTTGCTGCTGAACCCCGACGAACGCGACCACCTCTACCGGCTGGCCCAGTCCGAGCCCGCCCCGCTGCGCCGGCACGAGGAGGAACAGGTCCCCCCGGCCGTCCACCGGCTGCTGGAACAGCTCGACCGCATCCCCGCTTACGTGCTCAACGGCCGGCTGGACGTACTCGCATGGAACCCGATGGCCGTCGCGCTGATCGCCGACTTCGCCGAGATGCCCCGCCCCAACCTGGTCTGGTACGCGTTCTGCGACCCGCGTGCGCGTTCGCTCTACGTCGAGTGGGAGCAGATGGCGCGGCACGGCATTGCCCAACTGCGCACCGCGACCGGCCTGGACCCCGGCAACGCCGCCACGCGCGCGCTCATCGACGAGCTGACCGAGCGCAGCCCCGATTTCCGCCGATGGTGGGACCGGCAGGACGTGAAAGGGCCGGGCACCGGACGCAAGGAATATCAGCATCCGCTGGTGGGACGGCTGTCGCTGGCCTACGTCGGCATGCTGTTGCCGGGAACCGCCGACCAGCAGTTGGTCACCTACACCGCCCCGATGGGAAGCCCGTCCCAGGCCGCGCTGGACACGCTGGCCGACCGGCTCTGGGCGCGCTGAGACCCCCCGGTAGATCGGGTCGGGGCCTGGGCTGGGTGCTCACCTGCCGCTCGGCCCGCCCTCAGCGAAGCCCACCAGTGATGATCCACAGGTGGCCGAACGGGTCACGGACACGCCCCGAACGCTTGCCGTAGGACCGGTTCTCGATCGGCACGACCACTTCGGCGCCGTGGGCGATCATGCGTTCGCCGACCGCGTCCGGGTCGTCGACCTCGATCTCGAGGAGGACCGCGGAGCCGCCGAGGTCACCGGGTGAGAGCCACCCCCACGAGGAGACGGCCGGGGAGACCCGGAAGGACGAACCGCCGATGCGGTGATGAACGACGCTGGGTCGGCCGTCGTCGCTCAGGGGAGCACGGAACACTTCCTCTGCGCCAAGGGCGTCCTGGTAGAACGCCGACGCACGGTCTGGGTCGGGCACGATAAGACGAGGGCAAATGTGTGTGTTCGGTGTCATGGACCCATCGTTGGGCCTTGTCCCGACGGAGTCTTGAACATCTGGGAACGAACCGTCCCCGGATGGGGTGCCACCTGACCGCGCTCTTCGCTTGGCTACCGGTCGCCGACCGACGGCCCCTGCACGGCCAGGCCTTCGGCGCGTAGCCACTCGGTGGGCGTGCACCCGGCCATGGCCCGCCACTCCCGGGTGAGGTGCGCCTGATCGGCGAATCCCGACGCGGCGGCGACCGCCGCCAGACCGACCCCCTTGGAACGAGCGGCGTCCACGAGCCGGCCACGGGCAGTCTCGAAGCGGACGAGCCGTTGGTACTCCTTCGGCGTCACCCCGAACTCGGCTCGAACCAGACTGCTCAGGTGCCGCCGGGAGCACCCGAGCCGGTAAGCGGCATCCTGCACCCGGGTGGTCCCGGACAAGGCTGCGATCGCGGATCGCAGTTCGTGGTGGTTGGCGCTTTCGCCGTGCCGACCGAGGCCGGTGAGCAGGGACTGTGCGACAAGGGCGCGACGCTGCGGCCATGTCCGGCAGGCCGCGAGCCGCTCCGGCAGGTCCGCCATCGCCGGGACGACGTCGGCGAGATCCACGATGTGCCCGGCCAGCGCCGACGCCGGGAGCCCCAGCAGTGCGCCGGCGCCCAGCGGGCTGAGCGTCAACCACACCCCGCGCGTGCATCCCGCCTGCCTCAGCTCGGCCGCGTCCAGATGGAGCCCGGCCACAACAGCCCGGCGCCGCCGGCTTGAGCCGGGCCGCCCGACCCACGAGATCTCGAGCGAGTCCTCCTCGGGGATCGTGATCGACACCGTGGGCGAGGGAAGTCCGCGATGGACGGCGACCGGGCCGGACCCAAGTTCGTACGCACCCAGCGTCGCCACGAAGGGCGCCAGGGCGGTGGACATCGGGTCAGCGGGCACGGTCACTCTGACACGGTACGACGGGTGAGGTGGTGCACCGCCGCCTGGGGGCTCCCGGTTACGCACCGTCGCTCTGGGCCGTGCGGCTCGATTCTTACCGGGCACACAAGATGGGCCGGTCAGGCGGCCCAGGGCACGAGTTCGGGCGCGCGCTCGGCGATCTGGGCGAGGGACGGCGCGGCGGCGCCACCGTGGCCGGTGACCGAGAATGTGCCGCACAACGTGCCGAGCGCGGTGCTGCCGGCCAGGCCGAGCCCGAAAACGTGCCCCGCGACGAACCCGGCGTCGAAGCAGTCCCCCGCGCCGATGGTGTCGATCACGGTCACCGCCTCGGCGGCGGTGCTCACGCGTTCGGTGGAGGTCGCGGCAAGCGCCCCGTGCGCCCCGTTCTTGATCACGACCGTGGGCGTCAGCTCGCGCAGACGGTCGAGAGCGTCGTTGAGCTCCCCATGACCGGTGAGTACGCGCGCCTCGCCGGCGTTGGGCGCGAAGATGTCGACCGCCTTCAGCGCGGCGGTGATCGCGGGGTCGTCCAGTGTGGCGTCGGTGTGCTGGCAGTCCATGAAGACGACAGCTCCGACCCGGTGCGCGGCCTCGACGAGCGCGACGAGCCGCGGGCCGACGGTGAGCTCGGTGAGCAGCACGCACGCCGGACGCCGGTCCAGGATGACGCCGATCACGTCGAGCGGGGGCAGCGGCTCCTTGAACGAGACGAACCCGCGTTCGCCGCCGTAGGACATAGCCACCGAGATGTTCCGGACAGGGCCGGGATGCAGCAGGTAGGCGGAGGTGTCGATGCCCTCGGCGTGGGCCTCGTCCAGGACGAGGCGGCTGTGCGGGTCATCGCCCAGCCGGGCGGCCCACACGGCGGGCACGCCGAGGCGGTGCAGCGCCCGCTGAGGGGTGAAGGCCCCGCCGGGCAGGGAGGCCGTCCCCGTGCCGAAGACCTCCGTACCGGGTTGCGGCCAGCGGGGCAGGCCGGCGAAGACCAGGTCGAGGTAGTAGTCGCCGACGATCAGTACCGAGCGGCCGGCAGGGAACGCGCTCACCGCCACTGGCCCGCGTGGTCGTGGTGGGCGGCGAGGTAGTCGTCGGCCAGGGCGGCGGCCCGCGAGTAGGACAGGACGAGCGGGTGCGCCATCAGCGCCTGGACCGCGAGCGAACGGGAACGGGCGGCGACCGCCCGCACGGTGAGCCGTTCGAAGAGCTTCACTTGGCGCATGAGGCCCGCCTGGGGCTCGGGCACGGCGCCGATCGGCAGCGGCCGGATGCCGGTGGCGTCGGCGACCACACTCATCTCGGCCACGTCCTCCGACGACAGGGCGTCGATGTGGCCGGCGGCAGGCACGTTCGCGGCGCAGTAGCGGGCCGGGCCTCCGGTCATGGCCGCCATGAGGTCGAGCGCGACGGCGGCGTACCCCTCGCTGCCCTCGCCCAGGGTACGCTCCCCGGCCGGCGCCGTGCCCGGCTCGGCGTAGCTCATGTACGTCGAGCGGCGCCCCGCCTCGTAGGCCCGGTAAGCGGCCACCGCCTCCTCGGGCTGGTCGGGGCCGATGCGCGCGAGTTCGCCCAGCAGGTCGGCGTTGCGGCCGGCGACCTCCTGGCCCCGGCTCGACTCCTCGGAGCTGGTGTGGGCCATGGCTTCCTCGGCGAAATAGTAGTAATACAGGTACTCGTTGATCCACATGCCGGACAGCTCGCTCAGGGCGGCAGGAAAGAAGCGCTGCAGCGTGCCGGCGCGGAAGCGGGGCTCGGCCAGCAGCGGCGCCAGCAGGTCACGGCCCTGCTGATCGCGGACCGCCCGTACCCATGACAGGTGGTTGAGGCCGAACACCTCGGGCCGCAGGTCGTTGGCGTCGAGACCGTGTACGGCGGCCACGGCGTGCTGGGCCAGGTTGGCGCTGTCGCAGATGCCGACGGTCCGCTCGTGCCCGGCGTCGCGCAGGGCCTGCGTGACCAGTCCCGCCGGGTTGGTGAAGTTGAACAGCCAGGCGTGAGGGCTCAGCTCGGCGAGCAGTTCGGCGTAGTGGAGGATGACGGGGATCGAGCGCATCGCCATCGCGAACCCGCCCGCGCCTGTCGTCTCCTGCCCGAGCACGCCGTGCCGGACCGCGATCTGCTCGTCGGCGACACGTGCGGCGTCCCCGCCCACTCGTACGGTGGTCACCACGAAGTCCGCGCCGTCGAGCGCCCGCCGCGCGTCGGTGGTGGCCACCACCCGCACGTCGCCGTGGCGCCGCGCCAGGTGGGCCGCAACGCCGCCGAGCAGCCGCAACTTGTGCTCATCGACGTCGAGGAGCACGATCTCATCCAGCCCCAGCTCCGCGGCGCGCATCGCCGCCGACTCGACGAACACGGGGCCGCGGACACCACCGCCGCCTACGAGCGTGAGTTTCCTGTCACCCAAGGGGAACGTTCCTTTCTTCCTGGTTGAACGGCCGTCCCTGGCGGGACGGTATGAGCGCGCGTTCGCGATCAGTCGGTGCGGGGCGCGTCCGCGGAATCAGCCGGCGCTGGGCGTGCGACCACGGTGACCGCGCTCTCCTGCGGAGGCAGGTCCTGCAGGATGCGGATGGGCAGCCGCCATGGATGGTGCAGCGACCGGGACAGCTCGACCACGCGCCCCTCCTCGTCGAAGGTCAGCTGATCGACGCTCAGGCCGATCGGCGGATCGCCCAGGTCCAGTTCCCCGGCCTCCTCCGGATCGGCCAGCCGGGCGCTCACCGTCGTGTCGGCCTTGACGAGCCGCAGCCCGAAACGGCCTCTGAGCTGTTCGAAGAGCGAGGCCCTGGAGAAGTCGGTCTCTGCCAGTCCCGGCACCAGGTGGTGAGGCAGCCACACCCGCTGCACCGTGAGCGGCACCCCGTCCCCCAGTCGCACCCTGGCCAGATGCACGACCTCGGCGCCGACCGGCAGCCGTAGTTTCCTGGCCACCGCGGCCGAGGCGGCCATGACCGAGCAGTCGAGCACCCGGCTGCTCGGTACGACGTCGTCTGCCGTCATCGCCGCCGTATGGCTGACCAGCGCGTGCAGCTCCTGCGGGCCCGGCCTGGCCGCGACGAAGAATCCCTTGCCCGCGGCGCTGGCCAGGTAGCCCTCGGCGACCAGGTCGCGCAGCGCCTGCCGGACGGTGATGCGGCTGACGCCGAGCCGGGCGATCAGCTCCCGTTCCGACGGCAGCCGTGTCCCTTGGTGCCAGACCCCTCCGTCGACCAGCTCTCGTATGTGCTCCTTGATCTGCTGATACAGCGGCAAAGGGGAATCTTTGTCTACCTCAAACACGCACTCATCATATCTGGACATATCCAGTTATGCCAGACAGTCAGCACGCCGACTATGACCTTGATGCCAGCGTCAAGGTCATACCGTCCCGGCATGACCACCCGCATACGGCAGCGCCCGTGCAGTCCACCGCCGCGAGGCTGCCCACGGCGTATTCGCCGGAGGACAGCAGGCCACCAGGTCGCAGATCTTCTACGGGCCTCGGGAGAAGCCGGCGGATACACGTTTCGATCCACCGATGTCACCCAACGCGGTAGGTGAACCAACGCATGAAGAACTGGGCGGTCGGGCCGACCGCAAGCGCGTACAGTACAGTGCCCGCGCCGACGCTCCCGCCGAGCAGCCACCCCACGCTGAGCACGGTGAGCTCGATCAGCGTGCGGACCAGCCGTATGGAGCGCCCGGTCGCGGCGGAGACTCCGGTCATCAGCCCGTCCCGGGGGCCGGGTCCGAGGCGCGCGCCGACGTAGACGGCGACCGACAGTCCGTTGAGCAGGACACCTCCGACCAGCAGGCCGATTCTGGCTGGTAGGGCGAGGTGTTGCGGGATGAGCGCCAGGCCGAGATCCGATGAGTATGCCAGGACGACGATGCTGGCAACGGTGCCGAGCTTCGGCGTCTGTTTGAGGGGAATCCACAGCAGCAGCACGAGCACCCCGATGGCGGCGCTGATCGTGCCGAAACTCAGCGGGGTTTGGCGCTCCAGCCCTTCGTACAGAACGCTCCAGGGGTTGACGCCCAGCGAGGCCCGGACCATCGCCGACAGGCTGAAGCCGTACAGGGCGAGACCGGCGAACAATTGGGTGAGACGTCTCAGTGGATGTTCGGTGAGGGGGACGTAGCCGAGAGGCGCTGGAGACGGGCGCGTGCCCGGTGCCGGCGCGGCAGGAGATTCAGCGCTCACGGACGTGCCCCGAGCGTGTCGGGCCGGCCCGCAGCAGACGGCCTTCCTCGTAGGCCAGCGCCGCCGCCGGGAGCGCGGCCTCGCGGCCGCTGTGGATCACCGTCAGTGTGCCCTCGGCCGGCGCCTCGGGTGCAGGTCGCTCGCCGATCCGGCGCAGCATCTGGGCGGCGACCGCACCGGCGGTACCGTGCAGGACAGGCGGTGGCGAGCCGGGCTGCCGTACGGCCGCGCGGATGTGCTCGGCGATGAGCTCGTAGTGGGTGCAACCCAGGACGACGGCGCGGGCATCGTCGGGAGTACGTTCCGCCGCGGCGGCGACCGCGCGGGCGATGGCCGCCTGGTCCGCGTGCTCGACGGCGTCGGAGAGCCCGGGGCACGGCACCTCGGCGACCTTCACCCGGTCCGCGAACTCGGTGATGAGCCCGCGCAAATAGGGGCTGCCGGTCGCGGCTGGGGTGGCCCAGACGGCGACAGGTCCGCCGCCGGCGGCGGCCGGTTTGATCGCGGGCACCGTGCCGATCACCGGCGCATCGGGTTCGAAGCGCGCACGCAGGTCGGGCAGGGCATGCAGGGTGGCGGTGTTGCACGCGACGATCAACGCATCCGGGCGATGCGCGGCCGCTGCCTCGGCGATGGCGATGGCCCGGGCCGCGATGTCGCGCGGGGTACGCGGTCCCCAGGGCATGCCGTCGGGGTCGGAGGAGAGCACGAGATCGGCGTCGGGGCGCAGCCGGCGCACCGCGGCGGCTGCCGCCAGCAGTCCGATCCCGGCGTCGACGAGCGCGATCTTCAGCCGGACGATCGGCGCCCGTGCAGGCTCCTTGTGATGATGCTGTGGTCTGGACGCATGTCGGTCTATGGCCTCCTGCTCCATATCTGTCACCTCTCCGGTGTCCTCCTGCCTCTTTGGCAATGGCCAAGATTCTGTACAGTGATTGGCCACAGCGACATGGCCAATCTCCGGGAAGTGGTATGACCGACTCGACTCCGTCCCGGCCTGCGGACATGGCGAACCGTCCTGGAAGGACGCTGGGAGGCCGGCAACTCGCCGCCATGCTGCCGGACCCCGCCGGCGCGCGGCCCGCCTACCGCCACCTGGCCCAGGCGATCAGCACGCTGATCCTGGACGGACGGATCTCCCTGCACACCCGGCTTCCCGCCGAGCGGGAGCTCGCCACCGCCCTGAACACCAGCAGACCCACCATCACCGCCGCCTACGACCTGCTGCGTCAAAGCGGCTACGCCCACAGCCGCAAGGGCGCCGGCACCTGGACGGCGCTGCCCGAGGACCGTGCCCCCACCCGCGTCGCCCGGTTCCTCCAACCCGGCGACAGCGCGATCGACCTCGCCAGGGCCGCCTTCGGGCTACCCGAGCACCTGCTCGTCGACGCGCTCCGCGAGGTCGCCCCGCATCTGACCGAGCACGCGCACACCCCCGGGTACCACCCCTACGGCCTGCCGGAGTTGCGTGCCACCATCGCTGAGCGGTTCACCCGGCGGGGACTGGCCACCGTACCCGAGCAGATCCTGGTGACCTCCGGCGCCCAACACGCATTCACGCTGGTCATCGGGCTCCTGTCCGCGCCCGGCGACCGCGTCATGGTCGAGAGCCCGTCCTACCCGAACGTCCTGGACGCCATCCGCCGTGCCCGGCTGCGTCCCGTGTCGGTCCCGGTGACCGACACCGGCTGGGACGTCGAGATCATCGAGTCCACCCTGCGCCAGGTCGTGCCCCAGCTCGCCTACCTGATTCCCGACTTCCACAATCCGACCGGTCTGCTCATGCCGGCTCACGAGCGTGTCCGTGTCCTGCGTGCCGCCCAGCGCACCGGTACGTGGCTGGTCATCGACGAGACCATGGCCGAACTCGCCCTCGACGTCCCGGCCCCGCCGCCGTTCGCCTGCCACGCAGCGCCCGGTGGCGCGGGCCAGGTCATCACCATCGGTTCGATGAGCAAAACCTACTGGGGCGGCCTGCGCATCGGCTGGCTGCGCGCCCCCTCACGGCTGGTGACCGAACTCGCCGGCCAACGCATCGCCACCGATCTGGGCGGCTCGGTCCTGGACCAGCTCCTGGCCCGCAACCTCCTGGCCCGAGAGGCAGACGTGCTGCCATCCCGGCTGGAGCAGATACGCGAGCAGCGTACGGCCCTCACCGCCGCGCTGGCCGGACACATACCGCAGTGGACCTGGCGGCTGCCGCCCGGCGGCCTGTCACTCTGGGTGGACATGGGCGAGCCCATCGCCTCGGCCCTGGCCGAACGAGCGCTGGCCTACGGCGTGCGGATCGAAGGCGGCGCCTTCTTCGCCGCCGACCCGGGCCTCTTCGAACAGCGCCTCCGGATCCCGTACACCAAGCCCTCCGACACCCTGCGCGAGGCCGTGCACCGTATGGCCGCCACGCTCATCGACGGCCTTCCGGCCGCGTCCGCTGACCGGCGACCACACTGGGTCGCCTGAGATCTGTCACCGACGAAGGTGCCGTGCCCGGTCGGGCTGGGGCGTCCTTTCGTGAGCCGGTTTCCTCAGCTCGCCGGTGCCAGAGCTTGTTCGACCTCGGAGACATGCCCAGCGGCTCTGAGCATGGTGATGCGTCCCTCGTGAGGGAGTATCAATCTGCTTGTTCCCGAGTGGGTGGACAGCAGCGGTTTTCCTGGGATCGGGATGTCGAGGGTCGAGCCGGTGAGGTTGAGCGTGATCAGCAGTTCTTCGTCGGGATGGACGCGCCGGTAGGCGAGCACACCATCGGGGGCGGGCGCGGGCTGGTATGACCCGTTCCTCAGCGCGGCGTGTCCGCGGCGTTGGGCAAGCAGGGCGCGGGTGAGGTTGAGGAGCGAGCCGGGGTCGGCCCTCTGGGCGGCGACGTTGACGGACGGGTCGCCCGGCGGCAGCCACGGCCGAGCCTCCGGCGGGCTGAATCCGGCGTTGGGCCCTGCGGTCCAGGGCATCGGGGTGCGGGCCGGATCCCGTCCCTCCCAGGGGTCGCGTGCCTGGTGCGGGGGAATCGGCACATCGGTCATGCCGAGTTCGTCGCCGTAGTAGAGCACCGGTGTGCCGCGCAGGGTGAACAGCAGCATCAGCGCGACGCGTATCTGGTCGCGGCCGAGCCGGGTGGCCATGCGGGAGATGTCATGGCTGCCCAGCACCCAGTTGGGCCACGCGTGCCCGGGCAGCGCGCCGTCGTAGGCGGTGATGAAGGTTTGCAGGTCGTGCGCCTGCCAGGGAGTGAACAGCAGCCAGAAGTTGATCGGCAGGTGCAGCATGTCGTCGTTGCCGTAGTAGCCGGTCAGCCGGGGAAGAGGTAGCCGGTATTCCACCTCGCCGATCAGCACCCGCCCGGGACAGCCGTCCGTGATGTCGCGCAGTTCTCTGAGCAGTTCCAGGGTGCCGGGCTGGTTGAGCTGGTAGCGGGCCAGCGCGGGCTCGTAGGTGCCGTGCCCGTCGAGCGGCTCGTCCCGGAAGTGTTCGTCTTTGAGCAGGTAGTCCACCATGTCGATGCGGAAGCCGTCGACGCCTCGATCCAGCCAGAACTGCATCACCCGATGCATCGCTCGTCTCACCTCAGGGTGGCGCCAGTTCAGGTCAGGCTGCTCGGGCAGGAACGAGTGCAGGTAGTACTGGCCGGTCCGCGGGTCGAGGGTCCAGGCCGGCCCGCCGGTGACCGCGCGCCAGTTGTTGGGTGGCCCGCCGCCTGCCGGATCACGCCAGATGTACCAGTCGCGCTTGGGGTCGTCCGCGGACGTGCGGGACGCGGCGAACCACGGGTGATCGATGGAGGTGTGGTTGGGCACGAAGTCGAGGATCACGCGCAGCCCGCGGCGGTGTGCTTCGGCCAGCAGCCGGTCGAAGTCGGCGAGGGTGCCGAAAAGTGGGTCGACGTCGGTGTGGTCGGTGATGTCGTATCCGAAGTCGCGTTGGGGCGAGCGGTAGAACGGCGACAGCCAGATCGCCTCGACCCCGAGCCAGGACAGGTAGTCCAGGTGCGCGGTGATGCCCGGCAGGTCGCCCACGCCGTCGCCGTCGCTGTCGGCGAAGGACCGGGGGTAGATGTGGTAGATCGCGCCGTGCTTCCACCAGGTGGTCGCCGTCACAGGACGCCGTACCGCTGGAAGGCGTCGGTGAGCGAGCCGCCCTCGGCGACCGCGGCGCGGAAGGACGCCTCGGTCGCGCGCTTGTCCGCGACCAACTCGGCGACGCGGACCACGGCTTCGGCCGGTACGACAGTGACCCCGTCCAGGTCGCCGACCAGTACGTCGCCCGGCCGGATCGGCACGCCGCCCAGCGTGACGGGTTCGCCGTGTTCGACCACGTCGAGCCGGCCCTTGCTGTCGTAGGGCACAGTCCCCCGGCTGAAGATCGGGAAGGTCCCGCCTGCCAGCGTTGCCGCGTCCCGTACCAGGCCGTCGGTCAGGGCTCCGGCGACGCGGCGCGCGTGGCAGGCGGTGGTGATCAGCTCCCCCCATACGCCCGCCGCGTCGGACCTGCCGGTGGCGAACACGACGATCTCACCCGCTTGGACGTGGTCCATCGCGCGTAGCAGCCCTTGGTAGGGCACGGTGGGCCGGGTCTCGCGGGCCGGCTCGGCGCGCAGGCAGAAGGCCGGGCCGAGCAGCGTGTGCGACGGCGCGAGGGGGACGACATCCGGGGGCAGGCACTGGTTTCTCAGGTCGAGATGGTCGAGCGCGTCGGCCGCGAGCGCGCTCGAGACGGTCGAGAACAGCCGACGGAGGGAGGGATGTGACATACGGGGAGTGTGCCTGCTTTAATCTCACATATGCAAACAATACTGTTGCACTATATGAGACAGAGGTGAGATGTCCGGCTCATTGGAGCGCGCCCTCGACGCCTTGGAGCTCCTGGCCGAGGGCCGCGAGACGACGCTGGCCGGGCTGGCCAAGCGGCTCGGCGCCTCCCGCGCCACCGTGCACCGACTGCTTGCGGTGCTGCAGGAGCGCGGTTACGTCCGGCACATGCCGCAAACGCACGAGTACCGGCTCGGCCCAGCGTTGAACGATCTGATGGCGCGCTCGGACTCCGGCTCGCTGATTCCCCTGGCCGCGCCGGTGCTGGCCGAGCTGTCCGGGCTCACCGGTGAGACGATCAACCTCGCGGTGCTGCGGCGCGGGCGCATCGTGTGGGCCGACACCGTGGACGCCGTGCACGCCATCCGGCTGACCACGACGCTGGGCGAGCGGGTGCCCCCACACGCCACCGCGATCGGCAAGGCCATCCTGGCCGCGTTGCCGGAACGGGAGTGGGGCGCGCTGCTGGGGCAGGAGCCGTACGCGCGGCTGACCCCGTCCACCTGCACGACGCTGGCGGAGCTGCGCCCTGCTCTCGACGATGCGCGCGCCTGTGGTTACGCCCTGGACGAAGAGGAGTCCGAGATCGGGGGCGTGTGCCTGGCCGCCGCCGTACTCGGCCGCGCCGATCGGCCGATCGGCGCGATCTCGGTGTCGGCGGTGGCGGCCCGCCTGCCCAGGACGCAGTGGCCACAGGTGGGCAAAGCGGTGCACGAGGCCTGTGCGCGTCTGTCGACGTGGATCAAGACCAACGAGTAAGGAGGACCATTGCGGCTGGCAGGAAAAGTAGCGATCGTCACCGGCGCGGCCGGCGGCATCGGAGCGGCGACCGCGGCCAGGTTCGCTGCCGAAGGCGCCTCGGTGGCCTGCGTGGACCGACGCGCCGAGGCGGTGGAGGATCTCGCGCGGCGGATCGGCGCCAACGCGTTCGCCATCGCCGCGGACGTGGCATCGCCCGGCGACAACGCGCGAATGGTCGAACAGACCGTCCGCCGGTTCGGCGGGGTCGACATCCTGCACGCCAACGCGGCGGTGCAGGTCATGGGTCGGATCGAGGACACCGGCCCCGAGCAGTGGGACCGGCTGCACTCGGTCAACCTCCGCGGCGTCTATCTCGGCGTACAGGCCGCTCTGCCTGCGCTGCGGGCAAGGGGCGGCGGCTCGATCGTCATCACCGCGTCTCTGCTCGGCATCGTGGGCGACCCGGACATGCCTGCCTACGGCGCGATGAAAGGCGGGTTGCGGTCCATGACCCGGGCGCTGGCCACGGCCCACGGGCCTGAGGGCATCCGCGTCAACACCATCTGCCCGGGCGATGTGGAGACCGAGTTGCTCGACGACTTCTTCGCCTTCCAGCCCGACCCCGACGCCGCCCGCGCGCGGCTCGCCGAGCGCTACCCGCTGCGCCGCTTCGCCTCACCCGAGGATGTGGCCGCCGCGGCGCTCTTCCTGGCCTCCGACGACGCCGCCTACGTCACCGGCACCGACCTCGTGGTCGACGGCGGCCTGCTGGCCCGGATCTACTGAAGCCCCCAAAGGAGCCGATCACGTGTCGTTGCGAAGTGCCGCCTGGTTCGCCGGCGAGGACCTGCCGGGCTTTCTGCACCGAGCCTCACTGCGCGCCACGGGGCTGTCCCAGGCCGCACTGTCCGGCCGTCCGATCGTCGGCATCGCCAACTCCTGGTCGGAGCTCGTCAGCTGCAACGCGCACTTCCGCGGGCTCGCCGACGCCGTACGGCGTGGCGTGCTCCAGGCGGGGGGCCTGCCGCTGGAGTTCCCGACGATCTCTCTGGGCGAGAACCTCATGAAGCCCACCGCGATGCTGTACCGCAACCTGATGGCCATCGACGTCGAGGAAAGCCTGCGCTCCTATCCCTTCGACGCGGTCGTGCTCCTGGGCGGCTGCGACAAGACCATCCCGGCGCAGCTCATGGGCGCCGCCTCGGCCAACGTACCCGCCGTGATGGTGCCCGGCGGCCCCGCCGCACCCGCCGTCTTCCACGGACGGCGGCTCGGCGTCGGCACCGATCTGTGGCGCTACACCGACCGGCTGCGCGCCGGGCAGATGAGCGAGGCGGAGTTCGCCGAACTGGAGCAGGCGGCCATGCCCGGGGTCGGGCACTGCACCGAGATGGGCACCGCGTCCACCATGGCCGTGCTCGCGGAGACCCTCGGAGTCGCGCTGCCCGGCTCGGCTGCCATCCCCGCCGGGGACGCGCGGCGATACGCCGCTGCGGAGGACGCGGGCACCCGTGCGGTGTTCCTCGCGCGCTCCGGGCCGCGCCCGCGCCAGATCGTCACCCGCGCCGCACTGCTCAACGCGGCCACCATGCTGGCCGCGATCGGCGGATCGACCAACGCGATCGTCCACCTGCTCGCGCTGGCCAGGCGGAGCGGGGCGCCGTTCTCGCTCGACGACCTCGATGCCGCCGCGGCGCGTACGCCGTTGCTCGTCAACGTCCGGCCCGCGGGCGAGCACCTGTTCGAGGACTTCTTCCGCGCCGGTGGCGTCCCGGCCCTGCTTCGCGAGCTGGAGCCGCTGCTGCACACCGACGCTCTCACCGTGACAGGCCACACGCTGCAGGAGCAGCTTCGCGCGCCCGCCTCACCCGACCGCCGCGTGATCGGCACGCTCGACGACCCGTTCGGCGCTCCCGGCGGCCTGGCGGTGCTGCGCGGCAACCTGGCGCCCGACGGCGCGGTCATCAAGGCGTCGGCCGCCTCCGGCCAACTGCTTCGCCATCGCGGGCCCGCGATCGTATTCGACAGCGTCTCCGACCTGGCCGCACGAATCGACGATCCCGCGCTGCCGGTGACCGCCGATTCGGTACTCGTCCTACGCAACGCGGGTCCCGTCGGCGGGCCAGGCATGCCGGAATGGGGACAGCTCCCGATACCCGCGAAGCTGCTGCGCGAGGGCGTCACCGACATGGTGCGCATCTCCGACGCCCGGATGAGCGGAACGGCGTACGGGACCGCCGTCCTCCATGTCGCCCCCGAATCCGCCGTGGGCGGCCCTCTGGCGGCCGTCCGCGACGGCGACCTCATCGACCTCGACGTCCCCGGACGGCGTCTGCACCTGGACGTGGACGACAGTGAGATCAGGCACAGGCTCCTTGAGTCTCCACCCCGGACGTTCACCGGCGCGTCCGGCTGGGCCCGCCTCTACACCGGGCACGTGCTGCAGGCCGATCAGGGCTGCGATTTCGCCTTCCACGAGCCGGAGATCGACGCCGACACCACCCCGCTGCCAACGGGCCTGCTGAGCGGATGGCACGGCGGCTGGTAATCCGATTTGGGGGTAGCTCCGATAGCGTGAGCTGGGCATTCGCCTTCGACGCGCCGTGGCGGCCGGGTGGCCGCCCGGCCGTGCCGCGGATGTTCTTCCGCGATCCGTTCACCCGCGACCTGCACCGCAACTGGGAGAAACTGGCCCGCATCCATGTCGCCTACCTCCGGCTCACCGTCGGCCGTTTACTGACCGACGCGTGCCTGGCGGAACTGATCGGTGAGCTGACGATGCACAGCGACGAGTTCGCGATGATGTGGACCGGCCGGCGCGGACGCCGAGGCCGCGGTCGTCGGCGGCGGCTGAGCACGCTGAGCACGACCATCGAGGACATCGTGGCTTGGTGACCAGCGGTCTCAAGACCACGGCCACCGATGAAACATCAGGAACAGGTCTCACGATAGGGAGCACCCGTGACGTAACGCGCCCACTCGGTCCTGTTCAAGGATCCCCCGGCGCGAGCACACACCGCCGCCGCCACCGCGCCCGGTTCGACGAGCTGCTCGCGCATCGTCCCGGCGCCGTCCAGCACCAGCACCTTCGAACCGTCGGCGGCGAACGCCAGGGCCTGCACGCCGTCCTGGTTGCCGTCGGCCAGCACGCCCAGCGACGCCTTCCTGGCCACGTCGAACAGTTGCACCCGGCCGTCCTGGGTGCTCGCCGCGACGACGTCCTCGCGGGGCGACCTGACGGCGTTCCCGACCGTGTTCTCCCTGATCACCTCCCCGGCCCGGCGGCGGGTGGCCACGTCGTAGACGGTCATGCGCCCGCCCGAGTCCACGACGGCGATCGACCGGCCGTCCCGGGTGAAGACCGCGTCGGTGAGTGTGATCCCCTGCCCGGTGCTGCCGAACGGCTCGCCCACCGGCTTGCCCGAGGCGGTGTCGTAGAGGCGCTCGGCGTCGGTGGCCACCGCCAGCGTCCTGCTGTCCGGCCCGAACTCCAGGTCCTGGACCCGCCGTACCTGATGCGACCACAGCAGGCGGCGGGCCTTCCAGTCCCACATCCCCAGCGTGTACGTGCTGGCGTTGGCGGTGTTCGCCGATTCCACCACGGTGGCCAGCCGCGTCCCGTCCGGGCTGAAGGCCACGTGCTCGGTGTCGGTGAAGTCGGAAGGCGTCAGCCTGGCCAGCTCCCGCCGGGCGTCCGCGTCCAGCACGGAGATCGTCCGGGAGCCGCCGACGGCCGCCAGCCGTCCGTCCGGGCTGAGGGCGAGCGCGCTCACCGCGTCGTCGTCCGCCCTGCGCTGCACGGGTTCGCCCGGCGGCCCTCCGGGCGTCGTCAAGTGGATCACCTCGAGCTCCTCGGCGGCCAGCAGGCGGCCGGAGGTCAGCGCGGTCTCCGCCCAGGACCGCTTCGGCGCGTCCAGCGTCAGGTCGGCGAGGTCCACGGTGATGACGCGGTCCTCCGCGAGGTAACGCAGCACGCGGCCATCGAAGGCGACCTGGGGGACGAGGTTCCAGGAGTCCTCCGGCAGGCCCTCCGGCAGCGTCACCTTGGTGAGGAACTGCCCTCCAGGCAGCCACACCTGGATGTCGGCGCGGGTGGCCGAGGCGAGCAGCCGCCCGTCGGCGCTGAAGGTCACGTCGCCCTGGTTCCAGAGGACGCCCTTCTGCCCGATCGTGCTGGTCACCGAGCCGTCCGCGAGCGAGGTCAGCTGCAGGCCGTCGCGCACCGCCTCCGCCAGCGAGCGGCCGTCCGGCGTGAGGGCGAGCGTCCATCCGCACAGGTCGCACCGGTCGGCCGCCGGGCGGGTGGCCTGCCTGGCGAGGTCAGGCAGGCGCAGCCGGTCGATCCGGTCGGGTGAGACGGAGCGGGAGGCGTAGATGGCCTCGCCCGACGGCGTCATGGGACCGAGCCTGTCCGCGGTCCTGGTACGGCGGTTCCGCTCCACGTCCCAGAGGTAGTCGTAGTCGTCGATCCTGACCACCGCGTACCTGTCCACGCTGCCGTATTCCACGCTGACCGGCAGGTCCACGCCCTGCCCGAGCTCCTTGTCGAACGTCCACGCCGCGATCCGCCTGCCCGTCCGCAGGTCCCACGCCCCGGCCTGCCTGCCGGTCGCCACCAGCACCCGCCGGCCCGAGGGGGAAAGCGCGGCGTCGGCCAGCCGGTCGTCGCCGAGCCCCAGCTCGGCGACCCCGCCCGCGGACCTACCCGTGCGCACGTCCCAGAGCCGTAGCGCGTCGCCGCTCACACTGGCCATCGTCCGGCCGTCCGCAGCGAGTACGCGCAGCGTGTCGCCCGCCGTCGCCGGGTCCTTGAACATCGCCACCTCGCGCTGCGCCAGCGACGCCGTCAGCGCCGTCCTGGTCTGCGGCGTTCGGTCCAGCCCCCACGCGGCCAGGCTGAGGCGCATGGCCAGGCGCGGATCGCTCTGCCGGAACGTGTCCGCGAACTGCGCCAGCCTCGCCGCCTCCGCCTGACCTAGCTGGACGGAAATACGTTCGGCCCGCTCGTCGGCCAGTCTGCCCTGCTGCACGGCCAGGCCACCCGCGACCAGCGCGATCGTCAGCAGTCCCGCCAGGCTCAGCGTGACCAGGCGGCCTCGCCTGGCCTTGCGCCTGGTCAGCGTGGCGGCGGCCGCCAGGAAATCACGTTCGGCGGGAGAGAGGGTGATGTTCCTGCGGGCCGTGGCCGCCCACTGAAGGGCGTTCTCCAGGGCAGAGCCCTGGAACAGGTCGCCGTCCTTGCGGCCCGACCGATTCCAGCGGCGGGCGGCGGCCAGGATCTGCCGGTGCACGGCCAGGCCGTCCTGATTGGCCTCCACCCAGCGGCGGTAGCGGGGCCAGGCGCGCGGCAGCGCCGGGCGGGCCAGCCACACCTCCTCGTCGTCCCTGCCCAGCAGGTACGTGAACACCTCCAGAATCCTGGTCACCGACGAGACCTCGGGCAGGGTCCTGCCCTCCAGCAGCTCGGCCAGCTCGGCCCGGCGCCACGACAGCTCGCCGTGCTCGCCCAACGTGACCAGCCTCAGGAACACCTCGGGCGCCAGCTCGCGCTCGTCGGCGTTCAGCATGGCGTAGGCGTCCTCGGCCAGCGTGCCCAGCGCCGGATCGCGCGCCGCGCCGGTCACCCCGGACGCCTCCTTGCCGCCCTCGGCCAGCAGATGCGTCAAGTCCAGGCCCGCACCGCCGCTGACCAGCGCGAGCAGCAGCTCGCGGGCGCTGGGCCGGTGCAGCGGCTCCTTGCTGAGCGCGGCGGCCACCAGCGGGCGCAGCGGGGCGGGCAACGCGCTCAGATCCGGGGTGGACGACAGTACGCGATGCATGACGACGCCCAGGCTGTCGGCCGCGAACGGGTCCGTGCCGGTCGCCGAGTACAGCATGATCGCACCCCACGCGAACACGTCGGCGGGCATCCCGGCCCGGTGGCCGGTGAACACCTCCGGCGCCATGTACGTCGGCGTGCCCGTCACCAGGCCGGTCGCGGTCAACGACATCTCGGCCGTCCTGGCGATGCCGAAGTCGATCACCCGCGGACCGTCCGGGCCGAGCAGCACGTTGTCGGGCTTGAGATCGCGGTGGATCACCCCGGCGTCGTGGATGGCGGTCAGCGCCGTCGCCACGGCGGTCGCCAGCCGGTGCAGGTCGCCGCCGGAGAAACGGCGGCCCGCGGCGACGGCGGCGCGCAGGCTCGGGCCCGCGACGTACTCGCTGACGAGGTACGGCCTGGATCCGTCGAGCCGGGCCTCGATGACGCGCGCCGTGCAGAACGAGGCCACCCGCTGGGCCGCCGTGGCCTCCCTGGCGAGCTGCGCGGCCTGGTCGCTGTGCAACACCTTGATCGCGACGCGGGTGCCGTCCTCCGCATAGCCCTCGTAGACCACTCCCTGACCGCCCGCGCCGAGCCGCCCGGCCAGCCAGTACGTCCCCAGGGACTGGGGGTCTCCCTCGATCAACATCTCCACGGTCCGTTGGATGTGCGCTTCGCTGAGAAAGTTTGCCGACAATCCGCTCAACGCGCACATCGCCATGGTCGAGCACGAACCCTTCTCATGACCTATGTACACGTGCTCGCCACCGGCGGCGGGCGGCTGAAAACGGTCGCCTCCCGGTTGACGGCATCACCGCCCAGGTGAACGGAACCTGCTGCGCAAGGTCCGCTGCCCGTGCCGATAATCGGTTGCGGCCGGCTACACGGTGCCCGCACCGCCGGGCCGTCACAGGGAGCCCGCGGTTGACGCGGTCAGCTCACAGCGCGCCGTGACGGCGAGGCGGCTACGGCCGGTGCTGCCGCCCGATCTGGACCGCGACCCCGTCCAGCAAGAGCCGCAGCCCGGCCTCGAAGAACGCGGTCAGGTCGAATTGCAGCCGGTCGTCGAGAGGCGCCGTGTGCGTTGAGAGCCTGGCGTGAAAGGACGGGAGATGGGCGTTGTACCACTGGTCAGGCGACAGCCCCGTGTGCCGCTCCGCGTCGTGCTGCGCCTCCAGGTTCGTGGCCGTTCCCCTTACGTGGTTGACCAACGCCCACCACACGACCCGGGCCGCCTCGGGGTCGAGGCCGAGCCCGAGCACGGCGCTCATGCCCCAGTTGCCGAACCTGAGCATGTTGGGCAGCGGCTGCGGATGGGTGAGCGACATGAACCGGGGCAACCAGGGGTGGCGCAGATAGAGGCGCCACTGCAGGCGCGCCGCGAGTTCCAGATGGGCCCGCCAGCCCGGCGGCGGCTCTTGTGGTAGCTCCAGCTCGCCGAACACGGTGTCGGCCATGAGCGTGGCCATTTCCTCCTTGCCACGGACCAGGCCGTACAGCGACATGGTGGGCATGCCGAGCGTTGTCGCGACGCCGCGCATGGACACCGCCTCGAAGCCCTGCGCGTCCGCGATGGCGATCGCCGCGTGCACGACCCGCTCGCGCTCGGCGTTCTGGCCGGCCGCCACCGGACGCCGCTCCCGGCTCGCCCGGCCTGCCCCGGGACGGGGCGCGGGTGCGGGTGCGGATACGGGGGCAGGTCCGGCCACGACGGTGCCGACTCGGGGGACGGCCATCACCCGGCCCCGCCGGCGCAGCGTGTCCAGCGCCTTGGTGGCGGTCGCGGTGGCCACCCCCCACTGTGCGGCGGCCTGCCTGATGGAGGGGACGCGGTCGCCGGGCCGCAACTCACCCCTGTGGATGCGCCGCTCGATCTCCCGCACGATCCGCAGGTACGGCGGCTCGGAGCCGCTCCCGGCTCGCTGCACGGCCAATCGTCTCCCAACTCCTGTACTAGGGCAGCCGCGACCTGGCCGCAGTGGCCGGGCAACCCTCATCCCGCCCCTGGTGAACGGTCGATTTCTGGCCTAGCACATCGCGGGCGGCCGCACTGTGTCGGGTGTTTGTCCAGTGTACCGTCTCGCTTCGTACACCGTACAACCGATCGACCGAGGTGAACATGGACCACAACGACCGTTACCTGCACGGCCCCTTCGCCCCCGTGGAGGAGGAGATCACCGCCTACGACCTGCCCGTGACCGGACGCCTGCCCGCCGACCTGAACGGCCGCTACCTGCGACTGGGCCCGAACCCGCTCGGCGTGGAGGATCCCGTCACGCACTTCTGGGCCTTCGGCGCGGGAATGGTGCACGGAGTGCGCATCCGCGACGGCCGCGCCGAGTGGTACCGCAACCGGTGGGTCCGCTCGACGGAGGTCTCTGACGCATTGGACAGGATGCGGCGCGGACTGGAGCCGCCCGCGTTCCTGCCGCCCTCCCCGAACATCCACGTGCTCCGTCACGCCGGGCGCACCCTGGCGCTGTCCGAGGCCGGCGGGCTGCCGCACGAGCTCGGCTACGAGCTCGACACGATCGGGGAGTGCCCCATGGGCGCCACGCCCGATGGTTCCAGCGCCAACGCACACTCGAAGGTCGATCCGCGCACCGGCGACCTGCACTCGGTGGCGTATGTGCTGGGACGTCCGTTCGCGCAGCACATCGTCACCGATCCGGCAGGAACGGTCACCCAGGTCACTGACATCCCGCTGCCCGGGGAACTCCCGTTCCTCCACGACTTCGCGCTGTCGGAGAACTTCGTGGTCGTGTTCGACATCCCGCTGACGTTCAACATGGACGCGATGCGCTTCCGCTGGAACCCCGCGCACCAGGCCCACGTGGGCGTCCTGCCCCGGGCGGGCGGGCAGGTCCGCTGGTTCCCCGTCGAGTCCTTCTACGTCAGCCATATCCTCAACGCCTACGACGACGACTCGACGATCACCGTGGACCTGATCGTCGCCGAGGGGCCCGTGGACGTCGCCGATCCCGGCGGCATCAAGCCCAGGCTCGACCGCTGGAGCATCGACCTGCGTTCCGGGCAGCTGGAGCAGCGGTGCGTGGACGACCGGGCCCAGGACTTCCCGCGCGTGAACGACGCCTACGCCTCCCGTCCACACCGCTACGGCTACTCCGCGGTGACCCCGGTGTACGGCATGCAATTCACCCCCCAAGGCCCGCACCCCGACGACGCGTTCACCAACGCGCTGGTCAAGCACGACCTGGTGCGGGGCACGACGGAGGTGCACGGGTTCGCGCGGGACGCCGCCGTCGGCGAGGCCGCCTTCGCCGCGGACCCGAGCGGCGACCAGAACGAGGACGCGGAGGACGCCGGTTACCTGATGGCCTACGTCGCCGATCCCGAGCGCGACGCCTCGGACCTGGTGATCCTGTCCGCCCAGGACTTCACCGGGCCGCCCGTAGCACGCGTCCACCTGCCCGCACGCGTGCCCCTCGGCTTCCACGGAAACTGGATCCCGGACGCCTGAAAGCCGTTGGGTGCGGCTCGTTCTCGGTGACTGGAGCGATCACGCCGTGAGGTCATATCCGTCCTGGTAGCCGCGCAGTACCTGTACTACATCGGACCGTTCGTGGCCGAGCACGTGGCCAACGGCGGTGCGGATCTTCGGCGACTGACCGGCGATCAGCGTGAACCCACCAGTCGTGCCGATCGTCGGCGCACGGCACTGTCGTGGTCGCAAGCCTGACCGCCGCGGTTGCCCAGATCGTGGTTCGCTGCGGACTCCATCAATCCGTAGGTTCCGGGTTCGAGCCCCGGGCGCCCTACCCACCCCACGGCCTCATGGCTTGGGAAAAGGCGAAGGGCCGGCGCATGGCCAGGTCACGGTGGTGACGTCGTGCCATCGTGTGTCTGGCTGGAGCTATCCGGTACGAGTGGGAGGAGGATTTCATAAAGGTCGCGAAGCTGGTCAGCATCGACCGGGGGAAAGACGACAGTTGCTCCAACCGCAAGCAGGTAGGGCAACAGGGCCGCCGTCCGGGCCTCCTCGTCGCTGGCGACGGCTGATCGCCACACCCGCTGGAGTGCGGACAGTCTGGCCTCGTCAAGGCGCGTCTGCACGGCGCGCACATCCGCATCCCATGTCGCCCACGCCCGCAATGCGACTTCGAGTTCTGGACGATAGAGTCCTGTGCCACCAGGGCGGACGAGTTTCGTCAGCCGTGCGAGGATTACCCGGGCCCCACCCGATTCACCGACCTCGGAAATTGCATTTTCGAACATGTCAATCGACAGGTGCTCGAAATGGGCGAGAAGCGCTTTCTTGTATCCCTCGGCGCCGTCGAAGTGATGATGAAACGACCCTTTCGACAGGTTAAGTCGAGCGGCGATCCGGTCGATTCGAATCCCTGCTGCGCCTTCTTCCGCGAGGACCTTCAAGCCTTCGTCCAGCCACCGGTCTCGTGCCGTGCTCATCCGGAAAACATACCACTGGGTATGGAGTGGGCCGCGCTCGCCGAGGCACATGCGAGCTTCATGCCATGAAGCCGAAGACGCCGACTGCGATGCAGATCAGCAGCATGGCGGTGGCATTGAGGAAGAGGTTACGGCCGAAGTCTCGAGCCGCGATGTGCATCGCGATGGCGACCACGAAGTAGAGGACGAGCGCGGCACAGGTCACGGCGCCGAGATACGGCAGCCAGATGCCCAGGATCAGACCGGCCGCGGCGGCGAACTTCAGCGGTGGCATGATCCACCAGTAACGTCGCGGCAAGTTCACGTCTTCGAAGCACTGGGCGATGAACGGAACGGGCTTGATGCACAGGACGGCATCACCGGCCTGGATGATCGCCAGAACGACAACCAACCAGACCGGATCGGGCAATGCTGACATGTCTCTCCTGGGGCAGTGAATTGCTCACGATGTACCAGAGCCGTACCATACCGTATAGTACGGCGTGGATGGAGACCGACCTTGCCGGAGCGGGCGTGGGCGATCTTGTCCTCAGCGCGTGGCCTGACGGGTGCCGGAATCGTCATCGACTACAAGTGCGACTGGGACAGCCCCGCATGGTCGCTACGGGTTCGCATCAAGTAAGGCCGGGGTGTGTGCACCACTCTCACGCGGCCTGAGCTCCAACATTCAGAACGGATACATTCTCCCCCATGCCTCATCGGATCCTGACCCTGAGCGCCGTACTCACGTTCGCGGCGGCCGGGTGCGGGGTGCTGCCGACAAAGGAAGCCGCACCCCCGCCCGCCACCACCGCGCCGACGTCGGGTGCCCCGGCCAGCAGCGCTCCACCCGCCACCGCCACATCCTCGAATCAAGACGCCCGACCGGCCCTGGCCGAAACCCGCAGCACCATGACCGAGAACCTCAAGG
>NZ_BAAAZP010000237.1:0-78705 GCF_039536965.1 Nonomuraea antimicrobica
GCAGGCGCCCCGCTGCCGGCGGCCGAGAGCGGAGACGTGAACCGGATCACCGCGGCACTGCAGGCAGCACTGGGAGAAGCAGGCTTCGAAACCGAATTCGAACAGGGCACCGCCCTGGACCCGGACACCGACGCAGAGTTGCTCAACGCGTGACGGGGACGCCGGGACAATCCCGCGCTTGGCGGCGATCTCGGCGATGACCTCATCGAACGGCCGCCCGGGAGCGGCTCGCCGCGATCGATCCTGGCTTGGATGTCGTCGACGGTCTCCCACATCTGCCGGCGGCCTTCGGGATGCTGCATGCTGTCACAGGCGATGATCCACCACCTATGAGCGAAGTCCTCCACCGGCTTCCAGTCGCCGGCCGCGCGTGCCTCCTCCACCACGGCGGGCAGCCCCAGTCGAGGCCTTCTCGATCGCGGGGACGACTCAAGGCCTCTCGGATCGCGGGCAACGTCCTATCCGGGCGGGGCTCGGGCGCGATGATCGGCATGGCAGGTTCCTCAACCCACGAGCGGAGGCCGACGCTATCAGCGCCCTACGACAACCACGCCTCCCCTTTGACGGTCGCAGAGGCGGCGCCAGGTCGAAATACTTGCCTGACATGGTGCCCTTACTGATCCACAACCCGCTGGGTGCCGTGCACCAGCCAACGTGGCACCAGCCGCCATATAGGCCCTGAACTGCGAAATCAGCTTCCTGGCTCCAGTTCAGCTCGCACCGTTGGCTGTACGACGACGGTCGGCCGCTCGCGAGCTCCGCGACCGCGGCGTGAAGATCATCAGCCTCACCGAGAACTTCGACTTCGACACCATAGAAGGCCGGTTCATGTTCACGGTCTTGGCCGCCGCGTCCGAGTACGAACTCGAACTGCGCGCCGAACGCCAGGCCGAGGGGATCGAAGCCGCCAAGCGCCGTGAAGCCGACGGTGTCATGCTGCCCGGCAAGAAGAGGACGGGGGCCGACCCACCGTCATTGGCCCTGCCGAACTGGCCCCCTGTGCCGCTTGGTCGACGACGGCGTCTCTGTCACCGAAGCCGCCCGCACCTTCAAGATCGGCAGATCTACCGCTTGCACCGCACTCGCAGGCCGCTGACCAGCAGCTACCTCAACCCGCGGCCCGTTTCCGCCAGTGGGCCGCCACATATCGCCCACTCGCGTCACCAACATGACTGGCTACTTTAAGTTATCTTGATAATACTCAGAGCGATGGAGTGGGCAGGGTCATCCATGTCCTCTCCCGTCGCGCAGAGTCAACCATTGCGGCGCCTGGCAGGCGCCCTACCCAGGGAGTGCGTATGAAGCACAGGTTCGGTACGGCTGTCGGTGCCGCGGTGCTGGGGATCTCCGGGCTGCTCGCGGCCGGATCCCCGGCGAACGCGGAAGCGCAGGCGCCCCGCTCGCTCAGCGTGTACGAGCACGACGACTACAAGGGCCGCTCGGCCCACCTCAGCGGCAACGACGCCAACTTCATCAACAACTACTGGTCCGGCGGCAGCGGGGCGAGCATCAACGACAACATCAGCTCGTTCAGGAACTCGGGCGACCAGCGCGCGGTGATGTACGCCAATGCGAACTACACCGGTGCCGCCTACTCCGCGCTCGCCCACTCCTCCGACAGCGACCTCACCCACAACAGCAACAACCCCTCCAACTTCGACAACGTGGCCAGCTCGGTCCGCTTCGTGATCTAGCAGGATCCCGAAGAATTCAGCAGGCGGCGGGGCGGCATCCCGCGAGACGACACGAGGAGGGACACCATGGCGATCCCCCGGCGCGCCGGCCACTTCCCATCGGCGCATCCCTCCCGCGTCACTCGCCGCCGCCCCGCCCCCGGCACCCGTCCGCTCCACAGGGCGGCTCTGGTTCTCCTCGCCGCCCTGGTGGTCCTCGCCGGGTGTGCGCGAACGCCGGAGGACATCGCACCGGCTGAGAAGCCCCCCGAGGTGAGCGCGGAGGCTAGCGGCCTCAGCGTCCCCCTCGACGACTTCATCCTTTCCCGCCTCGACATCCAGACGATCGAGTACGCAGAAGACCTGCTCACCCGCGCATGCATGCGCGGCTCCGGCTTCGACTGGGAGATGCTGCCGCCGCCGGCGCGCACCGACACCGACCCGTTGCACCGCAGGCGGTACGGCGTGATCGAGCCCGAGGTGGCCGGGCGCTACGGCTACCACCTGCCGCCCCTGGCCCCTGACCAGCAGGCGCGCGAGCAGGTATGGCGACGGCGAGACGCGCTGCCCCCCGCCGAGCGGCGCGCCGCGTACGGGCACGACGGGCAGGGCGGCTGCCGGAACACCGCGCGCACGCGGCTGGCTGAGGGCGTCCCCAAGCTCGACCAGCAGCGGCTCAACGGCTTCATCGGCGACACCTTCGAGGCGTCCCAGCGGGTTCCCGCCGTCGTCGCGGTGTTCGGCGCGTGGAGCAGGTGCATGAAAGCCAAGGGCTTCGCCTACGGCATGCCCCTCGACGCCGCCGCCGATCCGGCCTGGGCCAGGTCCGCCCAGCCCTCGCCCCGGGAGATCGCCGTCGCCAAGGCCGACGTCGGTTGCAAGCGGACTACCGGCCTGGTCGCCGCCTGGTCCACCGCTGACTCACACGTCCAGCTCGACGCCATCGCCACCCACCGCGCGGACTTCGACAGGTTCCGTCAGGCCCGCGACGCCGAACTACGCGCAGCCGAGCAGGTCATCGGGAACGGATAGCGCCTGCTCCGGAGCATCGCTCGGAGACGGCGACGCCCGCGTCGCGCATGGGTGCCTGTGCGGAACGGGCTGGCGTCAGGTCAAGGCCACGTTCAAAATCATCAGTGTGGCTTCTGGTCGTCTCTTGGCCACACCCCGTGTGTAGGCGGAATGCTTGGCCGGCCTGGTGGTGACGGGCTCGTCATGTCCCGCGTCCGCTTGAGCGTCCAACGGATCGGCGAGTGTCGGGCATACCGAGGCTGACGGTGGTGGCGCGTGTGGCTGCTTCTCTCATGGCCTGGAGTTTCTGTTCGGCGGCGGCGCCGCTGGTGATGACCAGCCGGGCGGCGATGTCGCGCAGGCTGAGGTCCTCGCGCCGTGGTCGAGGCGATCTACCAGGCGGGCATGTTGCGTCGCACCCCCCAAGGCCGCCCGACCTCGAGCACGACAACGCCCCGCGCAGCGCTCCGTGCTTGCGAGGGACGCGCGCTCTGCAACCGCTCGCCCGAGCGGTGCCCTCCACGTCGTCAGCCCGCAGGGCGGCTGATCGCCTTGGCGGGCTGACGCACACCAGCGACTCGTGGATGCCGGTCGACCAATTCGGTCGCGATCATCCGGATGGATGGTCTGTCGCGTACTTCTCCCGGCACCTGCTCCAACGCCTCCAGTAGAGCTGTCGTGGTCTGCTCCGGTTTGCCCCACCGCCACCAGGAACGTGCCAGGTCGGTGTAATACCGTCCGCGCCGTTCAGGCGTCGGATACATGCCCACCCGCAGGTCTCGGGCAACGTGCAGTGCCGTGCCGGCATCACCGAGGACGTAGTGGATGTTGAGGCGATAAAGCCGAGCGAACGGCCAACTGGTTGGTTTCATGGCCGGAATGTGGCCGGCGGCGTGCTCGGCCTCGACGATCCCCTCCAGGGCGCGCGCCCTGTCTCCGGCCCAGGCGTAGGTGTACGCCCTCGCGCACAGCAGTCGCAGGTACTGCGACGCCTGGGCCGTGGTGTGCAGCCCAGTCGATGCCAGACGGTCGACGCCCCTCGTCATCACCGCGGCGGCAAGGTCAGTACGCCCCTCGACGCGCAGCATCATGCCGAGCGCTTTCGCCGAAGCGGCGATGGCCACCGCGTCATCAGATCGGGCGGCGTACAGGACCGCACGGTCGGCGGTGGGGCGGGCCGTCGGCTTGATGCCGACCTCGTTAAGGGTGTCGGTGGCCAGGCGGTAGCTCGCCGCCACGAGCCCCCATCCCGCCGGGGTGTCGGCTCGACGGAGTCCGCCCGTGGGGGGACAGCCAGGGCGTCGTCGACGCGTTGGAGGGCTGCCAGCGGAATGTCCAACCCGGCCGCGAGTACTGTGCGACGCCGCGCATGGGTTCGGTCCCCTCGTCGTCGCGACTCCCATCAAGTACTGTAATCACGCGGCGACGGTGCGTAACAGATTTCGAGTCTGGGAGCGTTTCGATGGGCGCCGGGGCTGGTGCGGCGTTGGGGCGTAACGCGTCCGGCGACGCCTCGTAGAGGCGGCACAACATGTACGCGTAGTCCGCGGAGATGGCCACGGCACCGTGCTCCCACCGGCAGAGCATCTCGGTGTTGACCCCAGGCGCGACCCGTCCATCGGCCTTGTACAGGGTGGCTAGGAGCCTGGCTAGCGCCTGTGGCCGGGACCAGCCGCGCGCCAGCCGCCACGCCTCCAGCGGCAGGATGTCCGGCAACTGCTCGACGATAGCCGCGGCCACCTGTGCGGTCCCCACGCCTTGACGCTCACATTCCTGGCGGATACGGCGAGCCCGGCGGGCGAGGTCTGCTCGCTTCGCTCGGCTCATCGCGACCACGGCGTCACCTCCGGCGCTTGATCCTCCTACGCCTTTGGCTCAGCGTAACGTCCGGCTCCGCCGGGGCACATTGCCGCGGCGGCAATGTGCATGCGCTGCGTGACATTGATGCCATGCCGCCAGAGGGGGACAGTGTCAGCACGCCGACCACGCCGACGGCGTATCTCCTCCGCCAGTCCCTGCGATCACGGCAAGCTGGCCTCAACGAGAGAGGGAGAGGGAGCAGTATGAACCTGCGTGAGCTGCTGGACGGGTATCACTACCAGGTACTTTCTGGCGATCCGGGCCAGGCCGACGTCCGCGCCGGCATCGCCTACGACTCGCGGCGCATGACCACGGGCAGTCTCTACATCGCCATGCGTGGCAGACATGTGGACGGGCACGACTTCGTGGCCGACGCCGTGGAGCGTGGAGCGGTCGCGGTCCTGGTCGAGCGCCCGCTCGTCGAGCCCCTGCCGTCGCATGCCTGTGCCGTGCAGGTGGCGGACACACGAGCGACCGCCTCGCTGGTCGCCGCGCGCTACTTCCTGCATCCGTCCCGGGAGCTGCAGGTGGTGGCGGTCACCGGCACCAACGGGAAAACCAGCATCTCCTACATGGTGGAGGCGCTGCTGCGGGTCGGAGCGCAGGCTCGGGTCGGTGTCATCGGTACCGATGGCTGTCGTGTCGGCGACGAGCCGATCAGGATTGAGAAGTCCACCCCCACCACCCCGGAGGCGGTGGAGCTCCATCACATCCTGCGCGCGATGCGGGACCGGGGGGCTGGCGCCGTCGTGATGGAAGCATCCTCGAGAGCGCTGGAGCTGCGCCGGGTCGATCACACCGACATCGACGTGGGTGTGTTCAGCAACCTGACTCCCGACCACCTCGACGATCACGGCTCGATGGAGGCGTACAAGCAGGCCAAGCTGCTGCTGTTCGGCGGCATGTGCAGGTGGGCGGTGGCCAACGCCGACGACCCGGTCAGCGCCGACATCGCCGCGCTGATGCCGGGCGCGACGACGACCTACGGCTTGGACAATCCGGCTGACTTCCGGGCCTGCGATCTGCGGGCGGACGCGACCGGCACCTCCTTCGTGCTCCACCATGCCGGTCGCCGTCACACCTCGCGTGTGCCGTTCCCGGGCCGGTTCGCCGTCTCCAACGCTCTGGCCGCGCTCGCCTCCGGCCATCTGCTGGGCCACGACGTGGACGTGCTGAGCGGCGCGCTGGAGGAGCTGCCGTCGATCCCGGGCCGTTTCGAGACGTATCAGACCCCGGCCGGGGTGTCGGTGATCGTGGACTACGCCCACTCCGCCGACTCGCTGGCGCAGGTCCTCACCACGATCCGCGGGTTCGCCGAGCGCAAGGTGGTCACGGTCTTCGGGTGCGGCGGCGACCGCGACCCCAGCAAACGCGCGCCGATGGGGGAGATCGCCGGTCATTACTCCGACGTCGTGGTGGCCACCAGCGACAACCCGCGTACGGAAGACCCTGAGGCGATCTTGGACGAGATCATGCCCGGTCTGAAGGCCACGTCCGCGACGGTGGAGCGGATCAACGATCGGAGCCACGCCATCGCGCGGGCCCTGCAGGTGGCCGACCCCGGCGACATCGTGCTCGTCGCCGGCAAGGGCGCCGAGCCGTACCAGATCGTCGGCGAGCGCAAGCTGCCCTTCAACGACATGCAGGTCATCCGCGAGCTGGGTGACGCGACCTCGACAACCGTGTAGCACAGCACAAGGAGTGCCTGCCGATCACCGACGTCCTTGGCGGGCGCCCACGCGACGATCACGACTCGCCGCGTCTGCCGCGCCATCGCACCCCTTGCGCGCGGCCCCTTCTTTTACCGGGCTGGCCGGCCTGTGCCGCCACCGCCCCTCTTCTCCCTTCATTTCCTCCCCTCTTGGAGTCGTCATGCTCCTTGACCATGCCCGCATGCTGATCCTCGGGCTGGGCGTCAGCGGCGAGGCCGCGGCCGTCCTGGGCGCCTCCCGCAACGCGCCGGTGACCGTCACCGACACCCGCAGCCGCGACGATCTGGCCCCGGCGCTGGCGCGGCCCGCACCTCTGCCGATCTCCTACCATCTCGGCTCGCCCCCGCCCGGCCTGGACGGCTTCACGCTGCTGGTGCGCAGCCCGGGGGTTCCCTGCGACCTGCCCGTCCTCGTCGAGGCCCACCGGCGGGGGGTGCCGGTGTGGAGCGAGATCGAGTTCGGCGCGATCCTGTGCCCGCACCCGATCACCGCTGTCACCGGCACCAACAGCAAGTCCACCACGACCGCCCTGATCGGCGAGTTGATGCGGGCCGCAGACCACACCGCGTACGTCGCCGGAAACATCGGCTACCCGCTCACCGCCGCTTTCACCGGCATGCCCACCGACGGCGACGCCGACGCCGTCGCCGTGGTGGAGGTGTCAGCGGGTCAACTGGAGGACTGCCACGCCTTCAAGCCGCACATCGCGGTGCTGACCAACGTCCGCCCCGAGCACATGGACCGCTACACCTGGGATGAGTACGTCGCCGCCAAGTCGAAGATCGTCCGCAACCACACGCCGGCCGACATCACGGTCGCCAACTTCGACGACGAGTGGTGTCGGCAGATCGCCGAGCGGAGCCCTGGCCGGACGGTGTTCTTCAGCGCTCTCGGGCCGTTGCCGGACGACACCGACGGGGTGTTCGTCGACGGTTCCGATGCGGTGGCCCACCACGACGACGCCCGGATCGTCCTGTGGGCGCGAGAAGAACTGCGGGTGCCCGGTGCCCTGCCCAACCTCCTGGCCATGGCGGCGGCCGGTCTGGCCGACGGCATCGCGGCGGCGGTGATCCGCGACGTCGCCGTCGCGTATACGGGACGCGAGCATGTCATCGAGCACGTCGCCACCGTCGCCGCGGTGGACTACGTCAACGACTCCAAGGCCACCAATCCGTGGTCCATCGCTGCACGCCCTGGACAGTTTCGCCGGCCGGCCCGTGGTGCTGATCACCGGCGGTAAGGACGACAAGAACGCCGACCTCGCCGCGCTGGCCGCAGCGCTGCCGGGCCGGGTCCAGCACCTCATCACCATGGGGGAGACGGGGCGGCGCACCGCCGAGGCGGCCCGCCGTCACGGTCTGACCGGTGCACCGAGGCCGCCGGCCTGGCCGAGGCGGTCGACCAGGCCCACCAGGTCGCCCTGTCCGGCGATGTGGTGCTGTTCTCACCGGGCGCCAACAGCAAGGACATGTTCCCCGACCACCGCACTCGCGGATCGCTGTTCAAGCAGCAGGTGCACGACCTGCTGGCCCGCGACCGCCAGCTACGCCCCGCAGGCCGGTGACAACGGTGGAGCGTCTTCAGATCTGGCTCGATGAAGCGGCGGTGCGCGCCAACGTGACCGCCGTGCGTCGCCGACCTCACCGGCGACGACGATCATCGCAGTGGTCAAGGCCAACGCCTTCGGGCACGGCCTGACGGCGGCCTCGACGCTGCTGACCCGTCACGGCGTCCGCCAGTTGGCCCCGTGGCCACCGTGCAGGAGGCGTGCCTGCTGCGCGATGCCGGACTCCGGGTGCCCGTCTCGGTCCTGTCGCCGATCCCGTCTGCCGCCGCCCGCGAGGTGGCCTCGCGCCGGCTGCGTCCCTCGCTGTCGTGTCTGGCGGCTGCTCGTGATCTGCGCCGCGCCGCCCGTGACCTGCCCGGCCCAGTGCTCGCCCACGTCGAGCTCGACACCGGGCTCGGCCGCTACGGCTGGCCGCTCACCCCCGCCGGTCTGGATCAGCTCCAGCAACTGGCCGCGTTGGACGGCCTCACCGTGGCGAGCGTCTACACCCACCTGAGCGGCACCAGCCGCGCCGAACTGGCCGCCCAGCTCGCGTTGTTCGAGCAGGGTTACGCCAAGGTGGCGGCCGCGCTCGGGCGCCGTCCCCGGCGGCACGCGCTGGCCAGTTCGGCGCTGGCCGCCCAGCTGCGCCACCCCGCCACCACGCAGCTCGTCCGCCCCGGCGCCCTGCTGTACGGGCTGGCCCCCTGCTGACCGCCATCGAGCCCACACCCGAACTGCCGGCGGAGGGGAGCGCCATCGTTGTGCCGGCTCGTTGGCTGCATCGCAGGTGGATCACCCCGGCCAACCCGCAGGGTGTCCTCGTCCACGGCCGCACGCTGCGTGAACTCCAGGCCAGCGCGCAACAGGCGCTGGCCCTGCGGTTGGATACCCCAACAGCCCCGCCCGTGCAGCTACGCCCGCAATCGGCCGAACTCGACGCGCTCGCCGAGGCGCGTCAACGCCATGACGCAGCCTTGCGCCTTGCCGTGCAGACCCTTCGCGACGAGAGAACGTCGTGGACCGACATCGCCCAGGCCTGCAACGTCAGCATCGCCGACGCGCAGGCTGCACTGGAGCAGGAACTGGCCTGCAGATTATCGTCGAGGTCGGCCAGGTCCGGTCCATCGAGGTAGTAGCGCGCCTTCGAAACTCTGGCGCCGGCACGCGACTGCTGGCACGGGACCGCGCCTACCGCGGACGCAGTAGGCGCGGCTCTCGTGCCGCGTCTGCGGCAGTCAGAGGTGTCTGCGTCTGCAGGATGACCGGCGGCGGGTTCAGCGGACATAGTTGTGGCGTCCAGTCGCAGGAAGCGGAGGAGAACCTCATGTCCGTCCTATCTGCGCTTGCCGCACAGGCGGCCTCGCCAGTCTGTACGACACCGGCAGAATGCGCGGGCCAGGGTGTCGATACCTTCCTCGGGACCCCGCGGCGAATCTGGGCCAGTGTGGCCGCACTGGTGGCGCTGGGCGGCGTGGTCATCGGCTGGCTGGCGCTGCGCTTCGTCCGTCGTATCGGCAACGGCGGGAGGAGGGGAGGCATCGTGGCCCTGGCGGTGGGACTGACCGGCGGGCTCAACGGCGCCGTGAACCTGGCTGTCGCCGACGGTGGTCTCGGCACCGGCAACGGAGTATTCGGGGGAGCCGTGGCCCTAGTGCTTGGACTGGTCGGTGCGGCCCTCGGCGGGCTGGCTCTGACCCGCTCCCACCGCACCGAGCCGAGCGGCTGACCACAGCGAACACCAGCGTGCGATCGAGGTCGCCGTCGCGTAGATCCGGGAAGTCGTGCACCTGCGGGAGCTGGGACTGACGAAGGTTCCGTCCCTGTATCCGGTGGGCAAGTCCATGCGCCACTCCTCGCCGTCGATCGTGCCGCGCAGCTCCGGGGTGCCGCCGCCGACGTCGTAGACCAGCATGTCGGCGTGGTGCAGGCTGGTCCGGCCGACCACGAGCGTGTCGCCGGCGGCCGCGAGCACGGGAGCGCGCAGGTGCTCGCCCCCGACCGTCACCGGCGCCGGTGTGGCCGCGCTCAGATCCAGGCCGACGACGCCGCCAGGGCCGTTGTCGCACCCGTGCCCCACCCACAGCCGCTCGCCCAGCAATACCAGGGTGGACGGGCACGGGTGGGCCGACAGGTCGATCCGCCGGATGACGGCGAGGCTCGCGGTGTCGATCTCGGCCACCTCGTTCGAGCCGGTGAGCGCCGCGTACAGGCGGGTGTCGTCCGCGTTCATGGCCAGCTCGCGGACGCCGGAGAGACCTGTGACGACGCTGCCGGTGAGGTTTGCGCCGGTGTCGGCCACGATGATCCGGTCGTCGGCGGGGACGAACACCCGGCCGCCGCCGACGGCCAGGTCGGCGGTGTAGGAGTCGAAGGTCACCCCGAGGTCGGTCGTGGTGTCGGCCGCCGAGGCGGCGGGGCCGCGACAGTGAGGAGGCAGGGCCCTCTCTTGCGGAAGGGGTCCTTCGCTCAGCCACGGCACGGCGGGTTCGGGATGGCGGCTCGGAGAAACGGGCCAGTGGCAACACCGGCGCCGCGCTTCGAGTCGACCGCACATTTGACAGGGGTTCGTCCGGGCCCTGTGACACGCGCGATGACCGGCAACGCTCCGAGCATCTTTTCGAACACCGGCCATGCCCGTCTGTGCACGCTGTCTCGGCGGCCTGGTCATGCCGCGATGGCGATCACTGCGGCAACCCGGCGATCTTCAGCCAACTTGACATGCGGAAAACAGGGCTTGTGCTCAGGGAAGCTAACAATCCACCACAAACACGATGATTAGCTTGAAACGTACAAACAACACAGAGCCGGATAATCGGCAACAAAACCTCCCAAGACTCGCCTCCAGCAAAATCTTGGAGGTACGTGTTGGGGTACAGCAGACGCGATTTCCTGTCCGCCGTCGGTGTTTCCGGTGGCGCAGGCGCGCTTTTCGCGACCATGGGGGCCCTGGGGCTCGCGCCGTCCGCAGAGGCGTCCGCGAAGGGAACCTTCGACCCACCGCAGCAGTCCGACTTCTCGCTCACTGGGCGTTCCGCGAAGAAAGTGGTGATCCTCGGCGCGGGGATAGCGGGCCTCGCCACCGCGTACGAGCTGGGCAAGGCGGGCTACGACTGCACGATACTGGAGGCGCTCGACCGGGTGGGCGGCCGCAACTGGACCATCCGCGGCGGCGACCGCGTGACCGAGCTGAACGGCTCCACACAGGTCGCGCGGTTCGGCGACGGCGTCTATCTCAACGCGGGTCCGGCCCGGCTGGCGCAGTGGATGGTCACCATGGACTACTGCCGCGAGCTCGGCGTGGACCTGGAGGTCTTCACCAACGCCAACGCCCAGGCGTACATCTACCATCAGAACATGCCGGCCCCCGTCCGCTGGCGTGCCGCCAAGGCCGACGTGTACGGGTACGTCGCGGAGCTGCTGTCGCGGGCGACCGATGCGGGCGCGCTGGACACGGCGCTCACCGCGCAGGACAAGGAGCGGCTGATCGCCTTCCTGTCGAGCTTCGGCGCGGTGGGGGACAAGGCGAGCGGATTCCGGTACTCCGGAACCACCCGCCGAGGCCACAGCGTGAACCCGGGCGCGGGAGAGCAGGCGGGCACGCCTCTCGGGCCGGTGCCGTCACTGTCGGAGGTGCTGGCGAGCGGCGTCGGGCAGCGGTTCGCGTTCGAGTTCGGCTATGACCAGGCGATGCTGATGTTCCAGCCGGTGGGCGGCATGGACGCCATCCCGCGCGCCTTCGCGAGCAAGATCGGGCGGCAGCGGATCCGGCTGCGGGCCAAGGTCACGAAGATCACCGATCTGCGGGACGGAGTGGAGGTGGAGTACCAGGACCGCCACGGCCGTACCCAGAAGATCACGGCGGACATGTGCGTCGCGGCAATGCCCCCGAACATCCTGGCCAAGACCGCGCACAACCTCGGCCCGGAGGTCCAGGCCGCGCTCGCCACCCCGACCGTCACGAACGCGGGCAAGATCGGCCTGGAGTACCGCCGCCGCTGGTGGGAGACCGACGAGGACATCTACGGCGGCATCACCGCCACCGACCTCGACCTGGCTACGATCTGGTACCCCTCCTACGGGTACGGCACGGCGCGTGGCATGGTCGTCGGCTACTACAACTTCGGCCCGCAGGCCGACGCCTACGCCGCGCTGAAGCACGCCGACCGCGAGCGCCGCGCGATCGAGCAGGGGATGAAGATCCACGGCGCGAACTACAGGGACGCGCTGGTGTCGTCGGTGTCCGTCGCCTGGAAACTTCAGCCGCACATCGAGGGCGCATGGGTGGGCTGGCCGTCCCGGCAGGGCGCGTACCAGCTCCTCAACAAACCGGCCGGTCACGTGTACTTCGCGGGGGACTGGCTGAGCTACATGATCGCCTGGCAGTCGGGAGCCCTGGAGTCCGCCCGCAAGGTCGTCACCGAGTTGCACCAGCGCGTCCTGAGCACCTCTTGAGAGGACACTCCCGCATGAAGATCCGCACTGTCGCCCTCTCCGCGGCCGTCGTACTCGTCCTCGGCACCGGAACGGCCGCCGCCGGCCCCACCTGGTCGCCCCGGCCGCAGGAGGTCAAGCCCTTCCTCCCGGCGGGCACCACCAACCCCTCGATCGCCGACGGAGTGGCGCTCGGAAAGCAGGTGGCCTCGTACACCGCCAGCGGCCTCGGCCCGGCGGCGGCCAACCCCGCGGCCCCCGCCGACTCTCCCGAACGCTACGTCGACTTCCCCGGCGGCACCCCGCCCCCGGGCGTCACCATCACCGAGGCCCAGGCCCTCAACGTGCTCAAGCGCATCAAGGCCAACCTCGCCGCGGCCGGGCTCGGCCTTGCCGACGTCGTCTCCATGCGCGCCTACCTGGAGAAGCCGCCCGGAGCAGATGCGGCCGACTTCACCGGCTGGAACCGCGCCTACCGCCAGTTCTTCGCCAACACGGACCTGGCCACCGGCCGGCCCGTACCCGTCCCGCTCGGCACCGCCCCGCCCGCCCCGCCCATGGAGGTGAACCCGGCCCGTCCGGCCCGCGTGACGATCGAGATCGCCAACCTCCCGGTCGCGGGCTGGCTGGTCGAAGTGGAGGTCGTCGCCGCCTACAGGCACTGACCGCCACGCCGGGTGCCAGGCGTGTCCGTGGCCCGGACACGCCTGGCCGAAATCAAGCCGTCCTGACGATGCCCGCTCGCCGTCGTGGGTCAGGAACAGGAACGAGCCTGTCCGCCGCCCAAGGTCCATGAGCCCGATGGGCCCGGTCCGGCTTCGGCCGGGCGACCTGGCGCCGCGGCACCGCCACCTCATGCTCCGCTTCGATCGCTTCGCAACTGGGCAGGCGATCAGGAGTTCGTGGGCCCGGCGAACGGCGTGACAAGGGGTCTGAGTACCTGCGCCCAGACCCGGTAGCCCGGCCCGTTGAGGTGTAGCCGGTCGCGGGTGAGCTCCGGGTCGAGCCCTTGGACTGGTACGGGTGAGATCCATGTGACACGAGACGGCCACTCCGTAATCCTTCGATTCGCGTGGAAGTCACCCTTGCCGCGGCGAGCCCGGACCTGCTCCGGACGATGATCCGCGAGTTCGCCCAGCGGATGATGGACGCCGAGGTCGAGCAGTTGTGCGGCGCCGGCTACGGCGAGGTCAGCAGCGAGCGGGTCAACACCCGCAACGGCTACCGCACCCGCCCATGGGACACCCGCGCCGGGAGCATTGAACTGGCCGTGCCCCGGCTACGGCAGGGCTCCTACATCTCGGACTTCCTGCTGGACGAGCGACGCCGGGCCGAGCGGGCGCTCACCTCGGTGGTGGCCACCAGCTACCTGCTCGGGGTGTCGACGCGGCGGGTGAAGAAGCCGGCCGAGGCGATGGGCATCACTTCATTGTCCGAATCGCAGGTCTCGGCGATGGCCGCCGAACTCGACGCGATGGTCGAGCAGTGGCCGGACGGTGACCGTGCACGCCCTGGTCGCCACCGGCGTCAACGCCGACGGCCGGCGCGAGATCCTCGGCCTGAACACTGCCCATGACCAGGTCGGCCCGCTGCGGGAATACCAGTCCTGCAAGATCCTCTACGTCACACCGGCGTCACGCTGGCACAGCACGACGAGATAGCCGTGGACCGACACGAGTTATCACGTTCCGTCACCACCGAAAGCGGGCCAGAGCCAGTGATCGTACAGTCCCGGCCAGAGCGGAAGACCGTTTGGGGATGCATTCAGCCCTTCAGTCGGAGATGGGAAAATTGGCACGGAAGATGTTGTGCGGGTTGTGGTGGCGTTCGAGGTCGCGAAGGCGACGGAGCGCAGCGGGAGGGAAGGCGCTGGCCACTGACTCGCCGGGGCTGAGAAAGGTGAAGGGTTTGCGTCCGCTCACCGGGAGTGCGTCGGTGAGTGCGCGTTGTTTGGCGGTAATGGCCTCGGTGGTTGCCGGGTCGGCAGGCACGCCGAACAGGTAGAGCGCGTGGGGCTCGGCCAGCGGGCCGTGAGGGCTGTCGGACGGGCGGGTGAACGCGCCGCCCAGGTGGCGTATCTGCACACTCATCAGCGGGGCGATCGGGTCGGCCAGCAGGGTCTTGGCCGCGGTGTCGTCCAGGTGGGTGAGCAGCTCGGCGCGTGAGGAGCCCGCGCTGGGGTCGGTCGGTTCGGCGGTGATGGTGCCGAGTTCGGCGACCGTCATGGTCCGTCTGCTGTCGGTGAGGGGGTGGGGCAGGCGGTCCAGAGGGCTGAGCAGGCCGCGGGCCGCGGCGGCCTGGCCGAGGTAGGTGGCATCGACGGCGACCATGGGGTCAGAGCCGGGAAAGTGCAGCAGGTCCAGCCAGAGAGTCAGGTCGTCGGGGGCGGTGGCGGTGATCTGGCGGTAGGCGTCCATCACGTCCGGGGCGTGCTTGGTGGGCCACAGCAGCCGGCCGCCGTACAGATGAGGCGCGCGGTGGAGGGAGAGTTCCAGGGCGGTGACGATCGCGAAGGAGCCGCCACCGCCGCGCATGGCCCAGAACAGGTCGGGGTCGGTGTCGGCGGTGATGCGCCGCTGCCGCCCCTCGGCGTCCACGATGTCGAAGGCGGTGACGCTGTCGGCGATCCAGCCGTACATGCGGCCGAACCAGCTCAGCCCGCCGCCGAGGGCGACACCGGTGACGCTGACGACCGGCGAACTGCCGGGCAGACCGGTCAGGCCGTACGGCGCTGCGGCGGCCTGGAGGCTGCCCGAGGACACGCCCGCGCCGACGCGGGCGCGTCGGGCGGCCGGGTCGATCTGGAGGGAATCCAGTCGGCGGGTGCGCAGCAGAATGGCGCCGTCCAGGTTGGTGGTGGCGCCATGGCCGTTGGGCTGGGCTGAGACGGCCATGTCGCGGGCGCGGGCGAAGCGGACCACGGCCGCGACGTCGGCGGCGTCGGCCGCTTCGACCACGGCGGGAACGGTTTGTTCGACGGCGAGGTTCCAGGGGCGGCGGGCCTGGTCGAAGCCGTCGTCTCCGGGAAGCAGGACCCGTCCGCGGACGAGGGTGCGCAGGTCGTTGATGTGGCTGGTCATCTGTCTTCCGATCTTGGGTTGGGGGTCGTCAGTTGCCGAAGATCGTGGTGGCGGCGCCGGTGTACCAGTCGTTGTCGATGCGCAGGCGGCGGAAGACCCGGCGCAGGCCGTCGCGAACCGGTTCGACGTCGTTGAGGTTCTTCAGCAGGGCGAAGGCGGCGTGTTCGGCGGTCAGCAGATGCCGGGCCTCCACCAGAGCTGTCAGCCGTGCGGAGTCGCCGTCCACGGTGATGCGGGGGTTGGTGACCCGGTGGGTGGTGTCCATGTCGGCGGCGAAGGCCGAGGCGGACAGGGCCTTGTCCTTCAGATCCTGGCCCGGGTCGAACCGGTGCAGCGCGTCGAGGATCTCGGCGCGGTCCGGTAGTTCCTGGACGGCTGCGTCCGCGTCGGTGTCCAGAGCGGACAGGGCGTGCTCCGCGGTGACGTACATGCTTGCTCCTGTGCAGGTCACAGTGACGATTGGTCGATCCACTCTCGTTCGGGAGTGACGGGCGGATCAATGTGGCCCTGTGCAAGAATCGTGAAGCTGAAGTTAACGATCTGGGGGTGTCATGCTGGAGCGCCATGAGCTGGAGGCGTTCTTGACCCTGGCCGAGGAACTGCACTTCGGCCGCACCGCCGAGCGCTTGCGAGTGTCCACCGCCCGAATCAGCCAAACGATCGCCAAGCTGGAGCGCCGAACCGGCGTGCCGTTGTTCACCCGCAGCAGCCGCCGAGTGGAGCTGACCGCGGTCGGCCGGCAGATGTACGAAGAGGTCCGGCCCGCCTGGGACCAGATCGCCGCGGCGTTCGCGCGGGCGATCGACTCCGGGCGCGGCCTCACCGGCACCCTGCGGGTGGCCTTCGTGGGCGCGGCGGGCGGGCAGCTGCTCGCCGGGGCCGCCGAGCTGGTCCGCCGTCGCCTGCCGGACTGCGATGTCCGGCTCCGCGAAGCGCAGATGGTCGATCTGATGCCCTGGCTGCGCGATGGCCAGGTCGATCTTGCACTGGGCACGTTCCCCATCGACGAGCCGGGCATCACCACCGGTCCGGTGCTGGTGTCCGAGATGCGCATGCTCGCCGTGCCGTCCCAGCATCCGTTCGCCCGTCGTACGTCGGTCTCGCTCGACGATCTCGCCAGGGTGAAGCTCCTTCAGCTACCGGACACCCTGCCGGTCTCGCTGCGAGAGGACCGCACTCCGCGCACCACTCCTGCGGGACGGCTGATCGAGCCCGGGCCTTCAGCCTCAACGTTCAACGAGATGCTCACCCTCATCGGCGCCGGCCACGGCGCATTCCCCGTCGGCGCCCAGGCCAGGCGCTACTACGCACGCCCCGACGTCGCCTACATCCCCATCAGCGACGCCCCGCCACTGCGATGGGGCCTGCTGTGGCGGACCGACGGCGCCACCGCTCGGGTCCGCGCCTTCGCCGAGGCCGCGCACGACCTGGTCAGCTCCTCCTGAACGGCGGTATCCACGTTCAGACGGCATGAGCCGCAAGACGTTCTACAAATACTTCCCCTCGATCGAAGCGGCCCTCGTCTACGCGCAGAAGATGGTCCTCGCCGGAATGCGGGCCGAGCCTGAACCGCGACAGGAACGTGGCCTGAACCGTTTCCTGGCCCGGCTTCGCCGGGTCATCGACTTCACCTTGGCGCATCCCGAGCGGATGATCTTTCTCAGCCATCTACGGCGTCCACGCACTGCCCGTCACGTGGTAGCCCCACCCGAGGCCGACAGAACCTCTGCACGCCGCGGTCCGCGAGGCCGCGCAGGTGTGCCCAGGTGCCGCCATCCACCTGGACGACGACACGTGAACAGCCCGGCGAGCGTCCTGGTCGTCGGCGCTTCGGCTTCTCAACAGGCCCGCCTGCTGCGCCGCCGATTCCTGGAGCCCTGGCCACCCGCAGCAGTTCAGTGGCAGACCATCACGCCGAATCCCGCGATGAACTCCGGGATCGCCCGGTAGAACCGGTAATGAACGGCTGGGGCGTCCATGGTCGGCGTGTTCGTGGCGGCCCGCAGCGCGCTGTGAGCCGCCAGCCAGGTGCGTACCTCATGGGCCGAATTGCCGGCCGCCGCGGCCATGCTGTCGGGAGTCCACGCGTCAGTGTCTTCGAGCCGGCCCGTGGCACACAGGTCCATGAAACGTTCGTCCCACTCGGGGTTGAGGTCCAGCATGTCGGATTGGCCGGCGGCGAAGCTTCGTGCGGCGTCGATGACCCGCTGCTGGCGCGCGGCTCGCGCGGCTGCTGTCGGATGCCGGCCGTCGAGCAGGAGCCTCCTTTGTTCTTCGGTGGCGGTCGACCACTGCGGGACCGGCGGGTCGTGGGAGAGTCCTCCAGAGCCGACCACCAAAACCCGCTCGTCCAGCTTCTGCAGGTATTTCCCGACGGCCTCGGCCATCAGCCGGACTCGCCGCATCGTGACGAAGGGTTTGGCGACGGAGTTGACGAAGATCGGAATGGTCGGTTTGGCGGCGATGTCGCCGAACAGAATGTCGAGCGGCTGGACCGCGCCGTGATCGATCTCCATGCGGCGCGATATCGCCATGTCGATGTCGCAGTCGAGGACGTGCTGCGCGAGATCGGCGGCCAGCTCGGAGGGCACATCCAGCCAGCCCTGCGAGGAGCCGTAGTCGCCCACGGCATACGCCTCGTACCCCACGCAGAAGGGCGGCATGAGGTCGTAGAAGAAGCCGTTGTAGTGATCGGGCGCGAAGATCACGATCAAGGTGGGGTCGAACTCCCGCACGAACGCGCGCGCCCGCGCGAACGCCGCGTCGACCGCCGCCCGTACGTCTGCGGGCGGCTCAACGTGCTCGAGCAGAGGGCTGTGTGACATGCACACGGAAGCGGCACTCATCCCTTGGGCTCTCTTTTCACATACGACATCGCTTGCAGTACGGCGCGCAGGGTGGCGCTGGTCTGCTGGGCCAGGCAGGCGGCGGCGACGAACCGGTCCGGGCGGAGGAACACCACGCCGAGTGGCCGCTCGTCGAACCATCGCTTGATTCGGCCCTGCAGGTCTCCCACGACAGTGACCGGCACGGCCGCACCGCCGTACGCTCGCTCGGCCCACTGCCGTTGCTGCTCGGGGACGACGCAGACCAGCCCGATCCCCAGGTCGCGGACCCGGTCCAGATCATCGGGGGTGAGCAGCCTGCTGGGGTCGTTGCCCCAGGCGACGATGGCCCACCAGTTGCCGATGACATCGTCGAAGAGGGCGTCGCCGGCTGCGGCGGTCCGTACCCGCGGCTGGATGAACTGCAGACCGACGGGAGACGTGCGGTCGGGCGCGTCGACCACGGGGACGAGCCGGGGCCGTATCGTGTCGGCGGCTGATCCCGCCGTCTGCCGGCTGGGGTCGACCACCACGCCACGCCGGTAGCGCGGCATCGGTTTGAACCGCATGTCGGTCAGGTAACTCTTCATGGCGGGAACCAGACTCAGCGCTCCGGCGACGGTGTCACGTACCGTTGCCAATCTCCGATCGGCCTTCATGATCGACCCCGCGGTCATGTTGAGGTCGATCATGGCCTTGGCGTGCTCGCGTCGTTCAAGATCGTAGGTGTCCAGCAGCGCGTCGTCACAGAGCCCGCGGAGCACCGAGGCGAGTTTCCACGCCAGGTTGGTGGCGTCGCGGATACCGGAGTTCCAGCCTTGTCCGAGCCACACCGGCATCAGGTGCGCAGCATCGCCGGCCAGAAGCACCCGGTTCTTCCTGAATCTGGTGGCGATCCGGCCGTGATGGGAGAACACCCGCTGGCCGATCACCTCGAGGGCGTGCGGGTCGGGGACGTGCCCGGTCAGCAACTTCGCGAGGAACGTCCGATCCTCGGCGAGTTCGGCAGGCTCATCATCGAAGAGCATGAATTCCCAGCGGCGGATACCGTGCGGCAAACCGATCGACACGTACGGGCGTCGGGGATCGGCCCCCAGGTACACGTTCGGCGTGCCGAGCGGATCGTTGTCCACGTCGATCACCAGCCACCTGGTCGACGGAGACACACCCTCGAACCCCACGTCCATCCACCGCCGGGTGAACGACCGGCCGCCTTCGCAACCCACGAGGTAGCGAGCACGGATCTGGCTGACGGAACCCTCCGGCCCGCCGAGGCTGACGTCGGCCCGTACGTGATCGGGCTCCTCGTGCAGGCCGACCAGTTCGTGAGAGAAGCGCACGTCCGCCGAGGGATAGCGGCGCAGCCCCGCCAGCAGCTCACGATCCACCAGCGGTTGCACGAAACCATGCTTGCGGGGCCAGCCGAACTCGTCAGTGGCCGGGTCGTTGACCATCAGGACCTGGCCCTTGCCGTTGACCAACCGCACGATGTGGTGCGGGACGGTGTGCTGGGCCACCTGCTCGACCAGTTGCGCGGTCTGGATCGTACGGAAGGACTCGTCGTCCATGCCGACGCCGCGCGGGTAGTCGATCAGCTCGGCACGTGCCTCGATGACCGTGACGCGCCGTCCGTACAGGCCCAGCAGGTTGGCCAGCATCAGGCCGACGGGTCCGGCGCCGACGATGAGGACGTCCGTGTCCACAGCGGACTGCATGCTCTTCTCCGTCCCGTGGTCAGCGGCTGAGAACACTGTGAACCGAGGAGCGGAAGTCGGCCCGCGCGAGAATCGCCTCGGCGTCGTCGACGGGCGGGTTGAGCCACTGGTGGGTGATCAGGCGCTTGCGCTCCTTGCCTTCAGGCCCGGTGAGCGAGACAGTGCGTTCCCATCCCGTCGTGTAGACCGCTCCTGCGCCGCCCAGGTCGAGGCAGGTGATGTACGGGCCCGGATTGAACTCTTCCAGGGGCAGGCCGAGGAGGTCGGCCGCGACGTTGTGGCCGGCGTACTTGCCCTGGGGGCTCGCGTGCTGGCAACTTTGCATCACGTAACGTTCGGCGTCGGCTCTGGCCGCAGCGATGTCTCCGGCCGCGTAGACTCCCTCGACGCCTTGCACCTGGAGATGGCCGTTGACGGCGAGACGACCGAGCTGATCGCGATGTCCGGGGATGTTCTCCGCCAGGTGGCTTGCTTTCATCCCGGCCGTCCACACCGTGGTCGCCGCGGCCACTGTGGTGCCGTCGGTCAGGACGACCTCGGACGGGCCCACAGCCTGCACGCTGGTCCCGAGACGCTGGTCCACCCGCAGGTGCGCCAACGCGGCGAGGATGTCGCCTCTCGGTCCCGCCCCGAGATCGGGGCCCACGACCGACTCGCGCTCGACCAGGATGACACGCACCCGGTCCGCGAAGCCGTGCGGTGCCGCGACTTCCGTGAGCCGGCCGACCAGCTCGGTGGCGATTTCCAGGCCGGTGAAGCCCGCACCGACCACGACGGCCGTGTACCGCCCCTCGCTCACCGGCCGTTCCGGCAGGCGTTGCAGGTGTGACTCCAGGGCAGCGGCCGCGGGAAGGGTGTCGACGTTGTGGAGGTGCTCGGCTCCGGGGATGCGCGGTCGCACGAGTGCGCTGCCCGAAGCGAGCACGAGCCGGTCGTAGGGCAGGTCGGCCGTCTGCCCGTCGCGCTGGACCGCGGTCACCGTCTGGCGTCCGGTGTCGATGCCGGTCACCGTGGCGGCGAGCCGGTCGACTCCGATGGGGCCGAGAATCCGGTCCAGCGGCAGGCGCTTCCTGTCGGGGTCGCGCTCGTACAGTCGCGGTCGGATGACGAGGTCGTCGCCAGGGCTGATGACCGTGATCGACAGATCCGTGTCGCTCGCGCCCGCTTCCCGTCTCAGCCGGGCTGCCGCGGCGGCGCTCCAGACACCGGCGAAGCCTCCACCGATGATCAGAATCCTTGACATTTCCTTATCTCCTACGTGAAAGGGATGGCGTTGGGGAACGCGGGACAGTCCTGCGCGGTCACATGGTGTGCAGATCGTGCCCGCGGGTCTCGGGGGTGGCCCACATCGCCACTGCGGTTATCGCGGCGGCACCTGCCAGGAAGATCGAGACCCAGGTCGTGTTCTCTCCGCCTCCGCCACCGGACAGCAGACTGCCTGCGATGAGCGGAGCGAATCCCGCGCCGAGCGTGGATGCGAGTTGGTAGCCGAGCGAAGCGCCGGTATACCTGGCGCCCGTGCCGAACATCTCGGCGAAGCACGCGGCGAGCGGCGCGTACATGGCCGGGAAGAGCAGCGTGTTGCCCAAGATGACCGCGAGGGTCAGCAGGCCGGCATCATTCGCGTTGATCAGCCAGAACAGGGGAAACGCGGCGACGACCATTCCCACGGCTCCTCCGAGAATGACCGGCCGTCTCCCGACTCGATCCGACAGCGCCGCGAAGGCCGGGATGGTGATCAGTGAGAGACCGGCGGCGGTGGCCACTGCCGTCAGCGTCTCCGTGGCCGAGTAGCCGATGCTCTTTCCGTAGCTGGTGACGAATGCGGTGAGAAGCGTGTTGGCGACGAAGGCGCCGAACCCGATCGACAGGGCGCGCAGCAGGTTCAGCGGATGCCGCCGCAACACCTCCGCGACAGGGCTGCGAGCGATGTCGCCGGCGCGTTTCGCCCGCGCGAAAACGGGGCTTTCCGCAACCTTCAACCGTACGAGCAGCCCCACCCCGAGAAGGGCAATGCTCAGCAGGAACGGTACGCGCCAGCCCCAGGACAGGAATTGGTCCTCAGGCAGGCTGGAGAAGACTGCGATCGCCCCGCTGGAGAGCAACGTGCCCGAGGCGCCACCCATTTGCGTGAGGCTGGCCCAGAAACCTCGGCGTAGCGGTTGGGAGTGTTCGGCGGTCATCAGTGCGGCGCCACCCCATTCCCCGCCGATCGCCACCCCTTGGGCCAGGCGGAGCAGAACCAGCAGGGCCGGCGCCCAGATTCCGATCTGCGAATAGGTCGGCAGGACTCCGATCAGGAAGCTCGCCGTGCCCATGATGCCCATGGTGAGCAGAAGCATGGATTTGCGGCCCAGTTTGTCGCCGAAGTGGCCGAAGATCACGCCACCGAGGGGGCGGGCGAGATATCCGGCGGCGAATGTGCCCAGGGCGGCGAGGTTTCCCGCCACGGGGTCGAGATCAGGGAAGAACAGGACGTCGAACACGAGTGCGGCGCTGGTGCCGTAGAGCAGGAAGTCGTAGAACTCGATGGTGCTTCCCAGATATCCCGACAGAGCGACCGTTCGCACCTGGGAGGTCCGGGCCGGGTCTTGCGGGGTTACCCCGGCATTCGCATCGGCGGAGATTTTGAAGAGGGGCATGGCGCTGGAACTCCTTGCACCGGAAAGGGGGGTACGGGGCGGCGTTCCCCGATGGTGAGCGAACGGCGACGCTGGGACGGGGGTCAGCGGCCGAGCAGGAAATCGAGATGAATACGGTTGAACACTTCGGCCTGCTCGTACTGCGGCCAATGCCCGGCGTTCTCGATCACCGCGAGCCGGCCGTCGGGGATCAGTTCGGCGATCCTGCGTCCCTCGTCGACCGGCCCCGAGGGGTCCTTGGTCGTCCAGATGACCAGCGCCTCGGCCTTGATGGCGCGCAGGTCGTCGTCGGAGAGCATGTTGCGCTGACGGATCTGCGGGTCTTGCAGTGCCATGTTCATCCGGCAAGCCATCCTCCAGTCGGCCTGCTGGAAGATCTGCTGCCGGGTCTTGATGAGGTCGTCGGTGACGGCGGCGGGGTCGGCCATCAGCCATTCCAGCCGGGCACGAACGCGCTCCCAGCTCGGATCCTCCGCCGCCGCCAGGGACAGCTCCTTGATACGCGTCATCACCTGCGGATTCGCCATGGTGCCTCCCATGGTGTTGAGCGCGACCCGGTCCGCACGATCTGGATGAAGCTGGGCAAAACGCGCGGCCACCCAGCCGCCGAGCGACTCGCCGGACAAGGATGCCGTCCGAGCGCCCAGGACGTCGAGCACGGCGTGGACCTGGTCGATGTAGTGCGGAATCTCCAGCAGGTGTGCGGGCTTGCTGGAGTAGCCATGCCCGATGAAGTCGATGGCGTAGGTGTTGAAGTGCTCGCCGTGAGCCTGCAGGTTACGCACGTACGCCTCAGCGTGGCCGGTGATCCCGTGCAGGAGCAGCAGCAGCGGCTTGGAGTCGTCGCCGGCGTGCAGGTATCGCGTCCTCCAGCGGCCCGCCTGGAGAAAGCCCTGACTGAATTCGAGCTGGCTCAGATCTGACCAGACGCTGGTGAACTCTCGCGTCATGACTACCTCGTTTCACATAACGCACATATAGGAGCGTTAATTGCAACTGAACGCATAGCATCACGCCCTGGAACGCTCTGTCAAGGAGGTGCGGAAGGGAGGCTGCGGGGTCAGCTCAGCGCGTCGTCGATGCGCCGCACGGCTTCCAGCACCGCAGGCACCGCGCGCTCGGCCACGTCCGCCCGGTACGTGATGAGGTTGACGCAAGCCGCGGGAGCTCCCTCGACGGGCGCGAGCGTCGCGGCGACCCCGTAGGCGCCCGGCTCGACCTCGCCGAACGTCTTCGCGTAGCCCCGCTCGCGGGCCTCGCGCACGGCTGCGGAGTCGCGCGACCGTGGGCGCCGCGCGCTGAGCAGCGCCACACCCGCCGCACCTCGGTCGAGGGGATGGCGGCTGCCGACATGAAAGGACAGGTGATAGGCGGCGTTGGGCGGCTCGACGACCGCGAGGGCCACCGCCTCGTCGTCCTCTTCAACGATCAACGCGACCGTCGACTGCACTTCGCGGGCCAGCTCGCGAAGGTGGGATTCGGCGACTCCCCGCAGTGTGCTGTGAATGCCCTGGCCCAGCACGGCGAGCCCGGCGCCGCCGCGGTAACGGCCGTCGGCCGAACGCAGGACCAACCGGAAATCGGAAAGGGTGGCCAGGATCCGGTAGGCGATCGTGCGGTGAACTCCGAGGTGGTCGGCGATCTCCTGAGTGGTGACGCCCTGCTCGCTCGTCGCCACGATCTCCAACACCCGCAGGCCACGCGCAAGGGTCTGGGACCCGACGTTGCGCGACGAGCTCGACGAATCCTCCGCTCGTGTGGCCATGAAATCATGGTAGAGCAAGGGCGCACACACCTCGGTCATCATGATCGGACGGCCTGCGGCCTCGCCTGTTGCTACCGGCTACGCCCTCAGATCGGACTTGAGCAGTGGCGTGACACACCCAGCGCTGCAGTCTTCACCGCGGCCGCCAGCCGGGCCGGGTGGAACCGGGCTGCCGGCGCCGATATCGACAGGGCCGCCACGACCGCGTCGCCTCTGAAGATCGGCGCGGCGATGCAGGCGTTCCCGAGTTGCGCCTCCTCACGTTCATATGCGAGGCCGGCCGTTCGGATCCGCCGGATCTCGTCCTTGAGCCGCGCGGCGTCCACGATCGAATGCGGGGTGAGCCTGCGCAGGGGACGGCGGAGCACTTCCTCGAGCAGCTCCGCCTCCGCGTGGGCCAGCAGCGCCTTCCCGACGCCGGTGCAGGTCAGGGGCAGTCGCCCGCCGACAGCGGAGGGAAGTGAAGGTGAATCGTGTCGCTGAATCTTCTCCACGTAAACCACGTCGAGCCCATCGCGCACGGCGAGGTGGGTCGTCGCGCCGGTGGCCTCGTAGAGGTCATGCATGAACGGCAACGCGGCGTGCCGCAGATCGCGTTCGAGAGGGACGATGCTGCCGAGCTCGAACAACCGCCTGCCGAGGTAGTAGCGATTTTCCTTGCGAACGACCACACCCAGTTCGCCGAGATCGGTCAGCAACCGCAACGCGGTGGACTTGGGCAGGTGACAGCGCTCCGCGACGTCGACCAGGCGCAACGGGCCGCCCGACGGACGAAACGCGTCCAGCACCAGCCACACTCTCTCCAGCATCGAATGACGGTCGCCGTTCCGTGTCATGGAACTTATTGTTGTACACCGCCAGGTGCACCTGTATCCATGGACCAGCGGAAACGCGCGACAGGCCGCACGATCGGCGGCCGTCCCCGCATGCTCTCCGCGGCTACCCCATCGAGCAGGAGCTCCCCATGAACGACCACCGGTCTGCGCCCGCGTCGGTCCACAGCCAGGCGGCCGACCGGCTCCTGGCCGCCGCCACATCCGGCCGACCGTGCCCCCCGGTCAGGGATTTGATAGCCACCGCGGCCGACGGCTATTCGGTGCAGGAGATCAACACTCACCGCGCCATCGCCACAGGGAGAAGGCTCGTCGGACGGAAGATCGGCATCACCAGCGCAGCGGTGCAACGCCAGTTCGGTATCGACCAGCCCGACTTCGGCATGCTGTTCGCCGACATGTGGTACTTCGACGGGCTGCCCATTCCCCATCACGCGTTTCTTCAGCCCAAGGTCGAGGCGGAGATCGCGTTCGTTCTCGGTGCGGACCTCTGCGGCGGGCCGTTCACGACGGATGATCTCATCCGTGCGGTCGAGTACGCCGTTCCTGCCATCGAGATCGTGGACTCCAGAATCGAAGGCTGGGACGTCACGCTGGCCGACACGATCGCGGACAACGCCTCCAGCGGAGGATTCGTCCTGGGGAGCACTCCGGTGAACCTGGTGGGGCTGGACCTGCGGACAGCGGTGATGAGCCTGGTCAGGAACGGCCAAGAGGTCTCCACCGGAACGGGAGCCGACTGCCTGGGCCACCCCCTCAACGCGGCGGTCTGGCTGGCCGACACCCTCGCCCGGACGGATTTCCCGCTGCGAGCCGGTGACATCGTGCTGACCGGCGCGCTCGGGCCGATGGTGCCTGTCGGACCGGGAGACGTGTTCGAGGCGCGCATCGAGGGGCTCGGCTCCTGCACCGCGGTCTTCGAAGAAGGAACCAAGAGTGAGCGAGGAACGGTGAGTGACCAGTGAAAATAGCGATCATCGGATCGGGGAACATCGGAACCGACCTCATGTTCAAGGCCCTGTTGTCAAAGAAGGTCGAGGTGGTGGCCATGGCGGGCATCGCCCCTGACTCAGATGGCCTGGCCAGGGCACGCAGGCGTGGACTCGCCGTGACCGCGGAGGGCGTCGACGGCCTGGTGCGGCTGAGCGAGTTCGAGCACGTGGACATCGTCATCGACGCCACCTCGGCCGGAGCCCACCGGCACAACGCCACCACCGTCCAGCACTACGGCAAGCGGATCATCGACCTGACCCCGGCGGCTCTCGGCCCCTTCGTGGTCCCGGCGGTCAATCTCGGCCAGCACATAGAGGCGCCCAACATGAACATGGTGACCTGCGGCGGACAAGCCACCATCCCTGTCGTGGCCGCGGTGTCGTCGCAGACTGCGGTGCACTACGCCGAGATCGTGGCGTCGATCGCCTCGAAATCGGCAGGACCGGGCACCAGGGCGAACATCGACGAGTTCACCGAGACCACTGCGCGCGCCATCGAGCAGGTCGGAGGCGCGGCCCGCGGCAAGGCGATCATCGTGCTGAACCCGGCCGATCCGCCGCTCATCATGCGTGACACCGTCTTCTGCCTGACCGGCGACGCCGACCACGACGCCGTCCGCGCCTCGGTGGAGGAGATGGTGGCCGAGGTCGCCAAGTACGTCCCCGGTTACCGTCTCAAGCAGGACGTGCAGTTCACTCCGGTCGACGAGCCGGTCACCACGCTCACCCCCGAGCCGGTCACCACCCGCGTGTCGGTGTTCCTGGAGGTGGAGGGCGCCGCCCACTACCTGCCCGCCTACGCCGGCAACCTCGACATCATGACCTCGGCCGCCCTGCGCGTCGCCGAACGCCTCGCCATCGCAGGAGCGGCAGCGTGAACCTCTACATCCAGGACGTCACCCTGCGGGACGGCATGCACGCCGTCCGCCACCGCATCACCCCCCACGACGTCGGCCGCACCACCGCCGCCCTCGACGCCGCCGGCGTGGACGCCATCGAGGTCGCCCACGGCGACGGCCTGGCCGGCGCGTCCGTCAACTACGGCCCCGGCAGCAACACCGACTGGGAGTGGATCGAGGCCGCCGCCGCCAACATCAACCGGGCCAAACTCACCACCCTCCTGCTACCCGGCATCGGCACCATCGCCGAACTCAAGCACGCCTACTCCCTGGGCGTCCGCTCGATCCGCATCGCCACCCACTGCACCGAGGCCGACGTCGCCGCCCAGCACATCGCCACCGCCCGCGAGATCGGCATGGACGTGGCCGGCTTCCTCATGCTCAGCCACATGGCACCCCCCGCCGAGCTGGCCCGGCAGGCCAAGCTCATGGAGTCCTACGGCGCCCACTGCGTCTACGTCACCGACTCCGGCGGCCGCCTCACCATGGACGGCGTCCGCGAGCGCGTCCGCGCCTACCGCGACGTCCTCGACCCCGGCACCCAACTCGGCATCCACGCCCACCAGAACCTCTCCCTGGCCGTGGCCAACAGCGTCGTCGCCGTCGAGGAGGGCGTCACCCGCGTGGACGCCTCCCTGGCCGGCCACGGCGCAGGCGCCGGCAACTGCCCCATCGAACCGTTCATCGCCGTGGCCAACCTCAACGAATGGAAACACGGCTGCGACCTGTTCGCCCTGCAAGACGCCGCCGACGACATCGTCCGCCCCCTCCAGGACCGTCCCGTCCAGGTCGACCGCGAAACCCTCACCCTCGGCTACGCCGGCGCCTACTCCAGCTTCCTGCGCCACGCCGAAACCGCCTCCCGCCAATACGGCATCGACGTACGCACCCTCCTGCTCGAAGTCGGCCGACGCCGCCTCGTCGGCGGCCAGGAGGACATGATCGTCGACATCGCCCTCGACCTGCTCAACGCCTGAAGACTGTCCGTCGCGGCTCGTGCCGTCAGGCCTCGTCCTCACCCTCCGCCGCCCTGCCATGTGAGGGCCGGTCGGCGTCAGGCGTCCAGCGGTTCGTCCAGGACTTCGAGCCAGCCGTCGACCATCCGCACCTTCTTGCCGAGCGCCTGGGAGATGGCGGCCTGCCATCGGGGATCGTGGTCGCGATGGGTGCGGATCTTCTTGAACGGGGCTCGGCCGCGCAGTCCTGCGGGGTCGAGTTCGTCCGGGAGTCTCGATAACGACAGCTTGGTGAGTGCCGGGAGGTCGGCTATGCCGCCGAGGTCTTCCAGCGCGGGGCTGTCCCACAGGGTGAGTTGGCGCAGCGAGGGGAGATCGTGGCCGGTTCCCGGCGTGCGCAGCCCGCCGCATCCGTCCAGCCACAGATCGGACAGTGCGGGCAGGCCGCCGAGCCCGTCGAGGTTGTCCAGGGTGTCGCAGCGGCGGATGGTGAGCTCGTTCAGCGATGCCGAGCGGGGGAGTGCGGAGGCGTCGGTGACAGGCTGCCCGGACAGGAGGAGCTTGCGCAGCGCGGGCAAGGCGGACAGAGGCGAGAGATCGCGCACCTCGGGGCTGTCGACGATCGAGACCCACTGGAGTGACGACAGTTGTTCGACGCCATCGAGCGAAGCGAGGCCGGTGCACCCGAGGATCGCGAGCCCTTCCAGCCCGGTGAGGCCGGTGAGCCCTCGTAGGTCGGTCAGCTTGTCGCAGCCGCTCAGGCTGAGGCGGGTGATCCCGGGAATCGTGCCGAGGCCCCGCAGGGACGTGAGCCGGGCGCATCCCTCGATGTTCAGGGTGGTCAGGGCAGGTTTGTCTTCGAGCCCTTCGAGGTCTTGGAGAAGGACGCAGCGGGAGACGTTCAGCTCGGTGAGAGCGGCGAGTTCCGTGAGGTCGGCGAGATGACTGATGCCGGTCCTGGACAGATCGAGCCTTTCGAGGCCGGTGAGCGCCTTGAGCGGGGCAAGGTCGGTGACCGCGCGGCAGCCGCCCAGGTTGAGCGTGGTCAGCTTGGTGAGGCCGACGATCGGGGCCAAGTCGGAGATCTCAGGGCACTGGTCGAGCTCGAGGTGGACGAGGTTGTCGAGGGCGGCGAGCTCGTCCAGGGCCGCGATGTCCTTGCGGCGCGAGATCCGCAGGTGGCGGAGCGTCGTCAGGTGGCCCACACCCTCCAAGGTGTGTTTCCTGCCGAGGTCGAGCTCGGTGCGGTTCTCGCGGGCGAAGGCGGGAGCGAGGAGGAGGCGAGCGAACTCGCCGCGGTCGGTGACTGCCGGCCACAGTTTGAGCAGCCTGTTCGTCGGCGGTTGCGCTATCACGGCGAAGTCGGCGGCGAGTTCGGCCGCGGCGGTGGCGCCGACGCCGTGATCCATGACGACCAGCTCCCGGATCGCCCGCCAGGCGCGGGACGGTGAGGGCGGCTTCTCTTCGCCCAGCAGACTGCGGAGTGCGGCCAGTTGAGGTGATTCGCCGGTTCGGGATGCCATGGCGATCACGATATCCACGTCGACGGACGGGACGGACGATGCTGGGGCCGTGCCTGGCAGTTGATCAGCTCGGCGGCGGTTTCTGGCTCGGCTTCCGCGGCCGGCCTGAGCGAGGCGGCGCCGCGAAGGAATCCGGGGTCTGCTCCCACCCCGTCAAGCGCGTGCCCCGATCGCCTGCTCGGCCAGCACTCTGGCCAGGTCCATCACGGCCGCGCGGCGGCGCGCGAGGGCCCGCTCCGGGTCGGGCTCGTCGAGGATGAGGCGCCGTAGCTGCGGCACCGAGAAGTTCCACGCCACCAGGCCCAGGATGGTGAACAGCCAGTCCTGGGCCGTCGCCCGCTCGGGCAGGCTGGCGGCCGTCAGGCCGTCCACGTGCCCGCGGTAGGACTCCTTGCGCTCCTGCTCGCCCTCGACCTGCCCTTCTCCCACTTCCAGGGCCTCCCACAGCAGCAGGCGGATCAGCTCGGGGTGCTCGTGGTACCAGTCGAACAGCCGGCCCACCCCTTCGGGCAGCGCGCGGGGGTCCAGGCTGACGGCGTGGCAGATCTCGTCCAGCTTGGCCCGTACGACCGCGCCGAACAGCTTCTCCTTGCCGCCGAAGTACAGGTAGATGGCCTGCTTGTTGGCCTGGGCGGCGGCGGCGATGCGGTCGATCCTGGCACCGGCGAGGCCGTGCTCGGCGAACTCGGCGGTGGCGGCCTGGAAGATCCGCTGCCGGGTGGCCCCCGCGTCGTACGTCATACCCACAGAATAAACCATTCAGTTGACTTTCTGGCCGCGGCGCGCCATGGTCTAAACCAACCAGATGGTTTATTCGTGAAAGGAAGCACATATGTCCGTGATCACACTCGCCCCCGTGCCCGTCAGCTCCCCCATGCCCGCCGGGCTGGAGGGTCGTTCCGTGGTGATCGTCGGGGGCAGCTCGGGCATCGGCCTGGCCGCCGGCACGCTGCTCGCCTCGATCGGGGCGCGTGTCACCCTCGTGGCCCGTGACACCCGCCGGCTTGCCGCCGCGGTGGACCGTGTACGCGCGACGCCCGGCGCCACCGTGGCCGGGATCACCGCCGACGGGACCGACGAGGCCGACCTCGAGCGGGCGTTCGACCGGGCGGGCGCGGTGGACCACGTCCTGGTGACGGCGGGCGCGCTGGCCGTCGGAGCGCTGCTGGACACGCCGCGCGAGCAGGTCGGCGATGCCGTCGAAGGGCGGATCTGGGGCGCGTACGGCACTGCCCGCGCCGCCGTGCGCCGCCTGCCCGCCGGCGGTTCGATCACCTTCAGCTCCGGCGTCTACCTGACGCGCCCCATCCCCGGCGCCTCGGCGGCCATCGCCGGCATCGGCGCCGTCGAAGGGCTGACCAGGGCACTGGCGGTGGAGCTGGCGCCGCGCCGGCTGCGCGTCAACGCGATCCGGTACGGGGTGGTGGACACGCCACTCTCGCGTACCTCAATGGGATGGGCCGACGACGCCGCCGTGGCCGAGGCGGGGCGGACGGCTCCGCTGGGACGGTTCGGGACGGCCGAGGAGGCGGCCTCGGCCGCGGTGTTCGTGATGGCGAACAACTTCGTGACCGGCACGGTGATCACCGTCGACGGCGGGCAGAGCCTGATGTGATGTCCTTCCGACCGGCCCTTGGCGGCGATCTCGCCTCGACGTCCCTGGCAAAAGTGCGCGGGCGTTCGCCTCCGGCACCGGCCCCGCACGGCGTGAAGGTGCGGATAATCGCACCACGGGAATGCGACCGGCCCTCAACGCGCGGGCCGGCTCGCCTCCCGCCGCAACGGCGCGCCCAATCGCGTTCCACCAGCCGCTTGAGCTTGGACCGCAGCCCCTCCCGCTTTGGCCGCCTCATCCGGCAACCCCATCGCCACCGCGATCTGCTCCCGGACCTCCTCGATCCGCCGCCGGAGCATAGCCTCCCGCCGCGCCAACTCCTCCAGCAACGAACCGCCTTACACGCCTGCACCCCGATCAACAGTCATGACCACAAAAGCGCAGCTCAGACACTTACACAGGACCGCCGCCATCGCCGACCGACTAAATTACAACGCCATCATCGAGACCGGCCCCCACTCCTACCGCCTCGCCAGACCCACGCCCACCAGGCCGCCGAACAGCCTGACCGCAGATCCACCTGAGCCCCTCTACCGCGCGATGGCTTGCAGGTCCCAGATATTGATTCTGCTGTCGCGGCCCGCACTCAGGGCGACATGGCGCCCGTTGAGGATGGCGGTTTGAACCGTTTCGACACTTCCCCCATGGCCGATCAGCGGATCGCCGAGCTGCGTGCCGGTCACCAGGTCCCAAAGGCGCACCGTCGCGTCCTCGCCCCCGCTCACCGCCAGCGTACACTCGCCGATCACGGCCGTGTCCACAGCGACGACGGCGTCCTCGTGGCCGGTCAGCGGGTCACGGAGGGGATCATCCCCGTGCTCGTCGGCCAGGCCCCACACATAGATCTCATCCTCGACCCCCGCCACCAGGATCGGGTCACCCGCGAGCCCCGCCAGCGAGACGGCCAGCACGCGTTTCTCGTCGGTGTCGAACGACGCCACTTCCCCGCCCGCCGGAAGATCCCACACAGCCACTCCCTCGTCCATCCCGCCCGCCGCCGCCAGGGAGAAGCCAAGGGCGTGTGAGGCCGTGAGGCAGGCGATGTGGCCGACTTCGTTGACCAGCTTTACCGGCGCCTCCGCGGACGGCCCCCACACCAGGACCTCCTCCGCGTACTGCGTGGCGGTCACGAACAGCGGCGCTCCCTCGCCCCGCACCTCGGTGACGGCCGCAAGATAGGGGTCCTCGAACCGCGCTCCCCGGATCAGTGCGCCGCTCTCCAGGTCCCAGAAGGCAACCCCCTGTTCATCGCCTCCCGCAGCCAGGACCACGCGGCCGCCGGACACGACCGCGGCTACCGCATGAATGTCGTTCTCAGCATGGGGATACTGGGCGGCCAGCGGATCCCCGGCGCAGGCGAAGGCCAGCGGCCGCTCCTGCCACACATCTCGCAACGGATCCCAGGTCCACACACCTCCGTATCCGGAATCGGCGCAGACCACAAGCGGCCCAGCCGCGGTCTCGACCAACGTGAAACCCGCGATCCGGGACGAGGAGGGCACTTCGCTGCTCAACACCGCTGATTGCGCACGCATGTCACGAAGCTATCGTCCAAGATCTTCTTCTGTAGGCGTTTCCATCAGACAGCGAACGCCCGGCACACGAACGTCAACGTCGCAGCTCAGGGCGTCAACCAGATCGCCGCTCCGCAGGCGTGGGAGCAGGGGTTGAAGGGCCAGGACGTCACCATCGCGGTGCTCGACTCGGGCTACGACCCCGGCCACCCGGATCTGAAGGACGCCGTGGCGGTGGAGCGGAACTTCAGCGACGAGCCCGACATCCGCGACAACTTCGGCCACGGCACACATGTCGCCTCAACCGTGGCGGGCCGGGGCGAGAAGTACCGAGGGGTGGCGCCGGAGGCCCCGCCGCCATCAGCAAGGGCGGGCGGGTGCTCGCCGAGGCCGGCCTGGCCGACTGCCAGTTCTACCGGCCGGACGGGTGCGAGCTGCGCGCCGACCTGCCCGCCGGGCGGGGCACGTACACGCTGAGTGCGGAGATGCGCAGGCAGGTGCCGTACGCGGCGTTGTCGACCTCGGTCGAGTCGGTGTGGACGTTCCCGGCTTTGGACCGACCCACCCACCGAGGAATCCCGTTCTGATAAGCCAAGGGGCGCGACGTAGGTCAGGGCTCGTCCGGTGCAGGAGGCTTGTCGGTGCGGCGGCGGCCGGGCAGACGCATGGTGAGCAGCCGCGCGCGTGGCGCCGTCCGTTCGGCCAGGCCGAACAGCGCCTGGGTCCGGGTACGGTCGGCGTCCAGGTGAGTGAAGAGGTTGACTCCGAGATAGAAGGTGATCGCCGCATAGGCGAGCTCGCGTGGCGGCAGGAGCCTGGCCAGCGGCGATCCGCCGATGACCCGCTCGAGAGCCTCTTCGACGAAGTCGATCCACGGCTCGGCGCGCGCGGTGATCTCCTTGCGCAGTTCGGCGCGGGCGATGCTCGCGCCGACCATTTCGGCGAAGAACGTGATGTGCCCGCCCTCGATGTCGGCGTGGTAGATCTCATTCGCGGTCTCGACGAGTTGCTCCAGCGTCCGGCACTTGTCCACCGCCTGCCGGTAGGCCGTCATGCGCTGCTGTGACGACCGGTCCAGCGCGGCGAGGAGCAGCGCGTCGACGCCGCCGAAGTGGTAGAAGACCAGCGCCGAGTTGACCCCCGCGGTCGTGGCGATGGCCCGCGCGCTGGTGCCCGCGTACCCGTGACTGCGCACTGTCTCGGCAGCGGCCTCGATCAGGCGGTCCCGCGTCTCCGCCCCTGGCTGCTGCTTTCCGGTCACCGCGCCCCCTCTTGACAGATTGCTATGCCCGCATCATACGGTTTAATCAGTCGGTTAAACCGTATGATTAAGGAGTTCTTGTGGAGCCCGACCGGCAACCTCAGCAGAAGGCGAGACGATTACTCGCCGGAGTCCTGGCCGCCCTGTTCGCGGCGATGCTGCTCTATCGAGTCCTGCACGAGGGCCATCTGGAGCAGACGGCGTTGTTCTACGTCGGCATACCGGCCGTGATCGCCGTCACCGTCGCTCTGACCGCGCGGCCGCGCAGCACGGTCGGCATGGTCATGGCCTCCATCACCGTCGCCCTGGCCCTCGCCGGGCCGCTGCTCGGTGAGGGGATCGTCTGCCTGGTGCTGGCCGCGCCGCTGTTCTACCTGGTCGGCGGACTGGTCGGGGTGCTCATCGACGAGGTGCGGCGCCGCACAGGCAAGGGGCGGATGGGACTGCTCCTCATGCCGCTCGTCATGGCCGCCGCGCTGGAGGGCACCGTAGCCTCGATGCCGCGTGCCGACGAGGTGAGCGTCACCGTGAGCGCGGCAGGCACGGACGTCGAACGAGTACTGGCCGCGCAACCGCGGTTCGGGCCCGTGGAGTCACCCTTCCTGCGCCTCGGCTTCCCCCGCCCGATCCGGTCCGAAGGCACCGGTCTGGCCGTCGGCGACACCCGTACGATCACCTTCACTCCCCGCCGCTCACTGGGCATCGGCGCCCCGCTGGAACCCCGGTCGCTGACTCTGCGGGTGAGCGAGCGCGCTCCAGGGCACGTCGTGTTCGCCGTGGTGGAGGACACCACCGTGGCCCGCTGGATGGACCTGCGCCAGGCGACGTTCGACTGGCGTGCGGACCGCCTGACGGTCACCATCGCCTATCGCCGCACCTTCGACCCCGGCTGGTACTTCGGCCCGCTTCAGCGTTACGCGGTCTCTGAGGCGGCCGGTTACCTGGCCAGGACGTTCACCTCATGAACGACCCGGCGCTGATCCGGGGCGTCGCGCTTTTCGTGCCGACGGCCGCCGTGTGGATCACGGCCGCGCTACGGCGGCCCGGGCAGCGCGACATCGCCGCGATGATCGTCGCCTCGGCGTGGAACCTGCTCGCTCTCGCGGTGGTGAACGTCGTTGCCGTAGGGGCGGGATGGTGGACGTTCGGCGCAAAGGGCGCGCTCGTGGCCGGTGTCCCCGCCGACCTCCTGCTGGGCTGGGCGCTGCTCTGGGGCGCGCTGCCCGCCTGCGTCGCGCGGACCCTGCCGCTCGCGCTGGTCGTCGCCGTGCTCGCCTGGCTGGACCTGGCGGTGATGCCGCTGGCCGAGCCGGTGGTGGTGCTCGGAAAGGACTGGCTGTACGGCGAGGCCGCCGCGATCGGGCTCGCCCTGCTGCCTGGCCTGCTCCTCGCCCGGTGGACCGCCGCGGACCGCCGTCTGCCGTGGCGGGTGTCGGCACAGGTGCTCCTCGTGGGCGGGCTCATGCTCGGCGTCCCGATCGCGCTCACCGGCGTGTGGCGGCAGCCCACGTGGGTGCTCGGGCTGCTGGCGCAGGTGCTCGCCGTGCCGCTGATGTTCGGGGTCGCCGCCGTCCGCGAGTTCGCCGTCTCGGGACGGGGCACACCGGTGCCCTACGACCCGCCCAAACGCCTCGTCACCAGCGGGCCGTACGCCTACCTGCGCAATCCCATGCAGTCCGCCATGGTCGGCGCCTACCTGCCGCTCGCGGTTCTCGACGTCCGGTTCGCCGCCGCCGCGGTCGTCTGCGTCGCCTACGGCGCAGGGCTGGCTTCCTGGCACGAGGGGACACAACTGCTCGCCCGGTACGGCGCCGACTGGACGACGTACCGGGCGCACGTACGTGCCTGGCTCCCTCGCGTCCGTCCCTACGCCGGCCTGCCACACGCCGACGTCTACGTGGCCGCGACCTGTGAGCGGTGTGACCAGCTCGGCCGATGGGTCGGCCGCCGCCGCCCGGTGTCGCTGCGGATCCTGCCCGCTGAGAACCATCCCGCCGGTCTGCGCCGGATGACCTACGAGCGGGCGGACGGGCTGCGGGCCCAGGGAGTGGCGGCCTTCGCCCACGTGGCCCAGCACCTGCACCTGGGCTGGGCCGTCCTCGGCTGGTTCCTCCTGCTGCCGGGAGTGGGGTGGTTCGCGCAGTTGTGCGCCGACGCCTTCGGCGCCGGTCCGGTTGGCCGGGAAGTTCACTACCCCTCCAGAAAGGACCCGATCCAGGTGCGTCGCGCCATAGGCCACCCCAAGGACCTCCGCCGAGCAGACGAACTGGACTCGTCCGCCTCGGACCGCCAAGGTTGACGCCCCACCTCCAACACCGCACCAAAGACCGGCCGGCTCTCTCGTGTACCCGACGCCGAGGAACGTCGACCGTGTCGCGACAGTTCGGCGAGCCGGTGGTGCGGGAATATCGGTGGCGTGGCCGGCAGGGGGCGTGTGCATGAACCAGGGCGTTGGCCGGGAAATGCCGTTCTCCCGGACGAAGATCAGGGTCGGATGCTTGGTCTTCTGTAAGGACGAAGTGGTCCTCATTCGGCGAACACGTCCGAGCGGTGACCATTACTCGGTCCCCGGCGGCAATGTCGGCCACGGAGAAGACCTCATTGACGCCCTGCGCAGAGAGCTTCGGGAAGAGCTCAAGCTTGACCTTGACCGTGCGACCTGGCCCCAGCTGTGCTGGGTGCAGGACCAGATGGTCAGCCGGCCCGGTCCGACCGCACCCCCGCGCAAGCTTCACTTCCTCTTCCGCATCCACATCGAGGCGCGGGTGCGGTCGGAGCTGGCGACGGTGGAACATGACGAGCTGCCGGACGGCGATGTAGAGGAGGGCGAGTTCGTCTGGGTGGACTATCGATCGGTCAGCAGTCTGCAGCTGTATCCCGCGCTCGGGAACGCACTGGCAGCCCTGCCCGGCCCGGACGCGCCAGCCGGTAACGTCCTGCTGCCGGCCTTGACCGACGAGACGTATCGCTGGGTTTGAGAAGTTCCCCGGTCACCGTCGGCGGCTGTTGAGCGTGGACATCAGCTCGCGGTTGGAACTCGTGGGTGAGCTTCACACCACGGCATCGCGATCGTCGTGCGCCGCTTGAAGCAGGGCGGCGATGCACATCCTCCCGTGATCGGCGGCCATTACTGTCGCCCCTCCCCTTTTTGGCGACCTGCAGGTCATACAAGCGGAGCGCTCAGGCACGGCCCAGGCAGCGGACCCCCACCAACGAATCCTGCAGCCGGCGGGCGTCTGCTCGGCCTCAGCTCGCCAGGCGGTTGCGGCAGAGCTGTCAGAAGTCGGTCGAGCTTGCCGTCGACCTGGGCGAAGCGCGCTTCGACAAGCTCGCTGAGGCGCTGCTCAAGCTGGTCCACCCCCCAACGGACGAACTGTCCGAGGAGAGGTTTCCTGGCCAGGAGAAGCCGCCTCCACCGTCCCATCCGCTTCTGTAGGCGATCGCGTGTGTCGCCGTCGATCGCTATCAAGACGATGGTCCGGGCCTGGAGGGCGTCACGGCGGCAGGAGGCCCGGGGCCACCTGATGGCGGTCCCGGGGCTCCTTGGTGGTGGTCAGTCGAAGTCGGCGATCACCTTGTCGGCGTCACGGGTGAGGGTCTGGCGGACGTCTGCGCGGGTCACCAGCCGCTGGTTGGCGACCAGGGCCTGGAAGGCGGTCAGGTGGCGCGCCGCTCTGGTGTCGTTGCCCTTGGCCTCCGCCTTGCGGGCGTTGGTCAGCTCCTTGGTCAGGGCGGCGTGCGCCCGGTCGGACAGCCAGCTCGTGGCGCGGAAGCGGTCCAGGAGGTTCTGCATGTCCCGCGTCGAGGTCGTGACGGTGAACCCGACGTTGGTGGTCACGGCGTTGCCCGCGTTGTCGGTCGCGGTCACCGCCACGGTGTGGGCCGCCAGGCTCTGGGTGAAGAGCGGTACGACGGAGTCGGCCGTCAGGGCGCCCCCGTCCAGGGTGCCCGACGCGGTACGCACCCCAGAGGTGGTGTCCGCGGCCTGCCAGTTGATGCGCAGGTCCTGGGCGTCGCCGTACACCTCGCCCTCGGACACGCCCGAGACCATCAGGGTGGGCCTGGTGCCGTCGATCTTCAGGACGGCGGCCTTGTCCTGCTCGGTCGTGCCGGCGGCGTCGCGGGCACGGTAGCGCAGCTCGTGGTCGCCGTCGCCGCTGACGACCACCGGCCTGTCGGTGTAGGCCGTCCACGGCCCGGCGTCGAGCGAGTACTCGATCCGGGTCACGCCCGAGCCCGCGTCGTGCGCGGCCAGGAGCACCGGCACGTCGCCGTTGTTCCAGCCCGCGTCGTTGGGCGCGGCGAACGAGGCGGTGGTCTGCGGCGTGGTGGTGTCGAGCCTCAGCGTGAGCGAGCCGGGCTCCTCGACGTTGCCGCCGCCGTCACGGGAGCGGTACTCCAGCTTGCGCGTGCCGTCCCCGCTGACCAGGACCGTCTCGGTGTACGGGGTCCAGGCGCCACCGTCGAGGCGGTACTCGGTGGCCGCCACGCCGGAGCCCTCGTCCGTGGCCGACAGCGTGATCTCGATCGGCCCGGTCTTGTACCAGCCGTCCTCGCCGTCGGGCGCGTTCGGCTCGGCGGTCGTCACCGGTGGTGTGTTGTCGGCGCCGGCGACCGGGGTGAACCTGAACTTCTGGTTGTCGGCGTTGGAGCAGGTCCACTGGACCACAGCCGCGCCGTCGGCCTGGGAGACGCCGGCGACGTCGACGCACAGGCCGCTCACCGCGGAGGTGATCTGGTAGGTCTCGCCCGACTTCACCGGGTTGAAGCGCTGGTTGACCTGGTGGGCGTGGGACGAGGGATGGCAGCTCCACTGCACGAGCTGGGTGTCCGGTGCGGTCGAGCCGCCGGGCACGTCCAGGCACTTACCGCTCTTGACGTTCTTGAGCTGGTAGCCGCCCCCGTTGACCGGGATCGCCTCCCACTGCTGCTCGGCGCCCTGGGTCGCGCCCATCTGGACGATGACCGCGTTGTCGGCCGTCGAGGCGTCCTTGACGGTGACGTTCTTGCCGCTGTGCTGCGCGGTCAGCGTGTAGAGGCCGGCCTCGGGGCCGCCGGGGGCGTCCCCGGCCACGAACTGGACGGCGTCCAGGTCGAAGGCGTTGTTCTGGCTGTTCTTGAACACCACGTACAGCGTCGAGGTGCGGACGTCGGACTTGACCGGGACGGACGGCGTCATCTGGTAGTTGTTCCAGTCCCCGGTGTTGATGACGGCGGTGGTGGCCAGCAGCGTGCCGGTCGGCGAGTCCGCGCGCAGTTCGATGGTGCCGACGCCGTACGGGCTGGACATCCGGTAGCTGACCGCGGTGATCCCGTTGAGGTCCATCGGGGTGAAGGCGATCCAGTCGTTGTTGCTGATGTCCCCGATGCGCTTGCCGCTCTCCGCCCCGGGCTCGTCGATCACCCGCACGCCGGAGCCGGCCGTGAAGTACTCGGCCTGCTTGTGCTTGGGCTGCAGGATCACCTTGGCGTACCCGGTGAGCGGGTGCTCGCCCTGGTCGGTGTAGCGGGCGTTGATGACGTAGTAGAGGTTGGCGCCCGCCGGGTGGCCGCCGAGGTTGCTGGTGGGGATGGTGCCCTCGCAGCCGGGGATCTCGGAGGTCTCGTGCTCGTGGTCGTCGTGCCCGAGGGCCGGGGTCACGAACACCTTCTGGCAGTCGATCTCGCCGTCCTCGGCGTCGGTGACCTTGATCTTGTACGGCACGTTCTGGCCGAACTCGATGAGCGAGCCGTTGACCGGCAGCTCCAGCGTGACCGTCGGCTTGGTGTTGCCCACCGTCACCTGAACGTTGGAGAAGCCCTCCTTGCCGGTGGTGTCCTTCACCTTCAACTGGGCGTTGAACTGCCCGGCCTGCTGGTAGGTGTGGGAGACCTTGGCCTCGGTGGAGTCGAAGGTGCCGTCACCGTCGAAGTCCCAGGCGAAGTCGATCGGGTCGCCGTCGGGGTCGAAGCTGCCCGAGCCGTCGAACTCCACCGTCAGCGGCGCGGGGCCGTCGGTCCGCGAAGAGGTGATCTTCGCGACCGGGGCGCGGGCGCCGGCGGAGTAGTCGATCCGGTAGAGCCCGGAGTCGTTGTTGCCGCCGCCGAAGGAGCTGCCCCACTCCAGCAGGTACAGCGCGCCGTCGCGGCCGAAAGTCATGTCCATCGGCTTGTTGAACTGCTGGTTGCTCAGGAAGCTGTTGATCTTCAGGACCTTGTCGTCGGCGTCGCGGTGCACCTCCTTGACGTAGTCACGCGCCCACTCGTAGAAGAAGCCGACGCCGTCGAAGTAGGCGGGGAACTTGGTCGTGGACGGGTTGTCCGGGTCGTAGCGGTAGACCGGCCCGCTCATCGGGGCCGCGCCGCCGGAGCCCAGCTCGGGGAAGACGGGCGAGGTGCCGTAGCCGTACCACATGATGGGCGACTCGATCGGCGGCAGCTCGGTGAGCCCGGTGTTGTTGGGCGAGTCGTTGACCGGGTTGGCGCAGTCGAACTTGGGGCCGACGACCTTGGTGTCGGGGTTGTAGGGCGCGTACGCCTGGTTGTCGCCGTGGCAGAACGGCCAGCCCATGTTGCCGGCCTTCTTGATGACGTTGTACTCCACCAGCCCTTCGGGCCCGCGGTCGGTGGTCGGGCCGCCGCGGTCGGGGCCGTAGTCGGCCACGTGCAGGTACCCGGTCTTCTGGTCCACGGTGAACCTGAACGGGTTGCGGAAGCCCATCGCGTAGATCTCGGGCTTGGTCTTGGCGGTGCCCGGCGGGAACAGGTTGCCCTCGGGGATGTCGTAGCCGCCGTCCGCCTTGGGCTTGATCCGCAGGATCTTGCCGCGCAGGTCGTTGGTGTTGCCCGCGGTGCGGGCGGCGTCCAGCATGTGCTGGCCGGGTCGCCAGTCGATGGGCGCGTAGCCCTGCCAGTCGGGCGAGAGGTTCGGCGGGACGTCGTCACCCGTGCTCAGGTAGAGGGCCCCGTCGGGGCCGAACTCCACGGCGCCGCCGGTGTGGCCCGGCTCGGGGTAGGTCCTGGCCCGGTAGGCGGGCACCTCCAGCAGCTTCTTCTCCGTGGCCGGGTCGATGCTGTCACCGTTCACGGTGAAGCGCGAGAGCCTGTTGACGTCCTCGGTGCTGTCGGCGGGCGCCCAGTAGAGGTAGATCCAGCCGTTGTCGGCGAACTTCGGGTCGAGCTCCATGCCCACCAGGCCGTCCTCGCCGCCGGTGTAGGCGTTCAGGGTGGCGGCGGTGACGGTGGTGTGGGTGTCCGGCTTGAAGATCTTGATCTCGCCGCGGCGCTGGACGTAGAAGACGCGGCCGTCGGGGGCGACGTCCAGCTCCATCGGGTCGGCGGTGTTGTCGTCGAGGGTGATCTTCTCGAAGCTGCTGTTCACCGTGCCGCCGCAGTCACCGGCTTCGACGCCGGCCGCCCAGCCGATGCCGCCGAGCACGTGCTCGCGGAACAGCGGCTCGCTGTAGGCGGAGGTCTCATGCCCCATGGCGGTGGCCCAGACCCTGCCGCCCTCGGCGTTGCGGCACCAGGAGATCGGGTGGTCGGCGCCCATCGCCGAGCCGCCCGGGTTGTAGGTGGTCTCGTCCGCGGTCACCAGGACGTGGACGTTGCCGCGCGGGTTGGGCGCGAAGTTGTACCACTCCTCGGGGCGCTCCCAGCGCGGCGGCAGGTTCTTGGTGGAGGGGTGCACGCGGTCGGCGACCTTGGCCGTGCCCTGCAGCGTGCCGGGGGAGTGGGCGGGCATGTGGGCGCCGCCGTTGACGAGGTCGTCCCACCAGGGGAACTCGTTCTCGATGCCCATGTCGAGGGCGTTGTGCAGGGCGACCACGCCCTTGCCCGAGCGCACGTACTTCTGCAGGGCCTGGCGCTGGGCGTCGTTCTCCCAGACCATGCCGGAGTTCTGCAGCATGATCAGCACGTCGAACGTGGCCAGGTCGGCGTCGTTGAAGGCGCTGGAGTCGTCGGTCTGCACGACCTCGAACCCGTGCTCGGTGGCCATCTCGTTGACCATCTGGATACCGGCCGGGATCGAGCCGTGGACGTATCCGACGGCCTTGGTGAACAGCAGCGCACGGAAGGGCTCGTGGTGGACGGCGTCAGCGCGCGCCGTACCGGTGAAGGAGGTTAACAGCAGGAACGGGAGAATGAGGGCAGCGAACAATCGACGCATGTCGCAACTCCATGGCGAGCGAGGGCTCCAGGGGGTGGGAGTTCGTGACGGTGGTCAGAGTGACTTGAGGAAGGCCAGTCCCTCGGTGGCGAGGGCGTCCTGGCTGGGCGCGAGCGGCCGCCAGATGGAGGCCGCGGTGGCGATGGTCTGGTTGTGCGCGGTGAACGACTCGATGACGAGCGGTCCCGCGTACCCGATGGCGCTCAGAGCCTGGGTGAAGGCGGGCCAGTCGAACAGGTCGGCGCCCGGCGTGCCGCGGTCGGTGCCGCAGACCTGCACGTGCGCCACCCGGCCGGCGGCGGCCCGCACCGCCAGCGCCGGGTTCTTCTCCTCGATGTTCAGATGGTAGACGTCAAGGGCCAGGTCACACTCCTCCGGCAGCGCGTCGAGCGCCTGCTCGACGGTGTTGATCAGGCTGGTCTCGTAGCGGTTGAGCGGCTCGACCGCGATCCACACGCCGCGTTCGCGGGCGTACCCGGCGACCGGCAGGAGGTTGCGGCGCAACTCGGCGTAGGCGCCGCGCCGCTCGCCGGCCGACATCCGCCAGGTACGCCCGACCGAGGCGTAGGCGGGACCGCCGATCACCGGCGAGCCGACCGTCACCGCCACGTCCACGCAGTGGCGCAGGTAGTCCTGGGTCTCGCGGACGGTCTCGGCCGACGCCGCGACCAGCTCGCGGCCCGGCGGCATGACCAGCACCACCGACGCGGCCAGGCCGTGCCGGGCGAGCAGGTCGGCCGCCAGGTGGGGGTCCCAGTCGCCGGGCCGCTCGACGGGCAGCTCGATGACGTCGAACCCCCACGCGGCCACCTGCGGTACGAGCCGGGCCAGGTCGTCGTCGGTCAGCGGCGAGACCCACACCCAGGTGTTCACTCCTGCCGGGAACATGCTCACCCCTTCGTCCCGCCCCAGGTCTCCGGGAAGCCGGGCAGGTTCTCGCAGCCGCACAGGGCGTAGTGCAGCGGCGGCATGTTGGGCTGCAGGTAGGTGTCGAGGTTCGCGGCGGTGATCTTGGGCTGGGGAAGGTTCCACGCCTTCGGGACCTCCTCGCCCGCCAGGATCTTCAGTGCCGCGATGATCGGCGTGCGCCACTGGTAGGTGGGGTAGGTGGGGGCGATGGCGGTCAGCCCGTCATCCTTCCATTTGCGCAGGAAGTCCTGCTGGTCCTCGCCGGTCATCGGCGGAACGGGCAGGCCCGCGTCCTCGAACGCCTCGGCCACGGCCACCGAGGTCGCGCCCGAGTCCATCCACACGCCGTCGATCTTGCCGTGGCGCTGGATGTAGTCGCTGACGATGCTCTTGGCCTTGGCGGCGTCGCCGTCGGTGAACTCCACGCCGACGACCTCCAGCTCGCTGGCGTCGAAGGCCACCTTCGCCGCCGACCAGCGGGTCTCCAACACGTCCACCCCGGGGCTGATGCGCAGCGCGAGGACCTTCCCGCCCGCCGGCACCTTCTCCACCAGGAACTCGGCGGCGTCGGCGCCGAAGGCGTAGCCGCCGATCGGCTTGATGAACGTCACCGGGCAGTCGGTCTCCACTCCGCGGTCGAAGACGATGACCGGGACCTTGGCGCAGGCGGCCTTCACCGCCGGGGTGAGCGTGGCCGTGGTGTTGGGGGAGATGATCAGCACGTCGCAGCCCTTGGCCGACAGCTCGGAGATGTCGGAGATCTGCTTGTCGTCCTTGCCCTCGGCGTCCAGCGCGGTGAGCTTGGAGATCTCCTTGTGCTGAGCCGCCTCGGCCTGCATGGACTTCCAGCCCACCTGTCGCCAGGGGTTGTTGACCGCGGCGTTGGAGAAGCAGATCTCGTACGGCCCGGTCTTCTTGTGCTTGGCCGTGTCGGCCATCTGCGGGGAGATGGCCTGCTCCCAGGGCTTGTCCTGCGGTCCTTGCGCGGTCTGCGAGCGCATGGCGAGCTGGGCGTCGTAGTCGGCCTGGACGAAGAACTTCGACTGCTCACCCGTGCCGGCGGCGGGCGCCGCCGAGGAAGCGGACGCGGCCGGCCCCGTGGTGGCCGAGGTGGCCGTGGGCTTGTCGGTGGTGCAGCCGGAGGCGAGCATCGCCAGCGCCGCACCGGCGAGGACGAGGGACCTAGGTCGCATGTGCGTCTCCTTTGGATCTCCGGAGGTGAAGGAACGGCAGCCGTACCGCTCCCGCCGCCACGGCGGCGATGATGATGACGCCCTGCACGGTGAACTCCAGGGCCCCCGAGATCCCGTACAGGTTGAGCAGGGTGAACAGCGCCTCGAGGGTCAGGGCGCCGGCCATCGCGGCGACGACGGAGCCCCGCCCGCCGCCCAGCGCGACGCCACCGAGGACGACCGCCGTGATGGCCTGGAACTCCAGCCCCTGGCCGGTCTGGGCCGAGACCCCGGCGAAACCGCCGAGCAGGATGCCCGCCACGGCCGCGGCCACGCCGGACAGGACGAAGGCGAGGATCCGCACCCGGTGCACGCGCACGCCGGACAGCGCGGCGGCCCGCTCGTTGTCGCCGGTCGCGATGAGGGTCCTGCCGAAGTCGGAGCGGGTGAGCAGGATCGCCGCCACGGCCAAGACCAGCAGGATCAGCACGGCCCAGCCGGCCTCCCTGCCGAAGATCCGGAAGCCCTGCGACAGGGCGCCGCGCGGCGCGCCGCCCGTCCACAGGAAGACCGCGCCGGACAGGATCAGCATCATGCCCAACGTGGTGATGAACGACGGCACGCGCAGCAGTGTCGTCACCGCCCCGTTGACGAGCCCGACGAGCAGGCCGAGGACGATCAGCAGGGTGAGCACCGGCCAGGTCGCCGCCTCGTCACCGTCGATGAGCCGGGCGGCGACGACCACCTCGGCGGTCACCAGCGAGCCGACCGACAGGTCGAACTCGCCGGAGACGATCACGAAGTACTGCCCGGCGGCCAGAATGACCAGCGGCGCCGCCCGCCTGACGAAGGCCAGGAACCCGCCCGGCTCCAGGAAGTACGGGTTGGCGACGGCGATCGCGGCCAGCAGCACCAGCAGCACCGCGAGGATCGGCAGCGCGCGTCTCATGACCGTCTCCTTCCGAGCAGGCCGCTGCGGCGGGCGTAGACGGCCACCGCGGCCACGATGACCACGCCGCGGACCACGTCCTTGACGAAGGAGTTGACCTCTAGCTGGTTGAAGACGCTGTCGAGCACGGCCAGCAGCAGCACGCCGCCGACCGTCCCGGCCACCCCGCCCCTGCCGCCGGCCAGCGCGGTGCCCCCGAGGACGACCGCGGCGATCGACTCCAGGTCGTAGCCGCCGTCGGTGCCGACGGTCGGGGCTCCTGCGCCGAGCCTGGCGGCCAGCAGCAGGCCGGCGATCCCGGCGCAGAGCGAGCACAGGATGTGGGTGACGATCACCACGCGGTCGGTGCGCACCCCGGACAGCCGGGCCACCTCCACGTCGCCGCCGACGGCGTAGACGCGGTAGCCGTACCTGGTCCTGCTGAGCAGGAACCAGGCCACCAGCGCGACCCCGGCCCACAGCAGCGCCGAGACCGGCACGGGACCGATCCGGTCGTAGCCGAGGTGCTGGAAGGATTCGGGCACCCGTCCTGCCGGTCCGTCGTACAGGTGGTCCACGATGCCCTTGATGATCAGCGCGACGCCGAGGGTGGCGATGAACGCGTGCACCTTCAGCTTGGTGATCACCAGGCCGTTGACCAGCCCGACGAGCACGCTGACCCCGGCGACGGCGGCCAGCGCCGGTACGATGCCGCCGTCCTGGCCCGCCATGGTCTCCGCGGCGACCAGCGAGGTGAGGCTGATCAGGTAGGCGACCGACAGGTCCAGCGAGCCTGCCAGGATGGCCAGCGTCTGCCCGACCGCCACGATCCCCAGTGCCGCCGAGCGCTGCTGCACGCCGACGACGTTCTCCAGCGTGAGGAACTGCCCGCCGTCCGCGGCGACCAGCGCCCATCCGGTCAGGATCAACCCGGCCAGGGCCAGGAAGACCACCCGTGTCGGGGTGGACAGCGCCGCCAGCCTGGCCCTGCGCACGGCGAACGCGCTGGGGCTCATGCGACCACCTCGCCGGCGGCCAGGCGCATGATGGCCTCCTCGGACGGACCGGCCGGGAGCGTCCCGGCGACGCGGCCCTCCCGCAGGACCACGATGCGGTCGCTCATGCCGATCAGCTCGGGCAGTTCGGAGGAGATCATCATGATCGCGGTGCCCTCGCGGGCCAGCTCGCGCATCAGGTCGTGGATGGCCGCCTTCGCCCCCACGTCGACGCCGCGGGTCGGCTCGTCGAACAGCAGCACCTTCGGGGCGAGGGTCATCCACTTGGCCAGGACGACCTTCTGCTGGTTGCCGCCGGACAGGAAGCGGACCTCCTGCTCCTGGCGCGGCGGCCTGAGCCGTACTCGTTCCAGCAGCTCACGTATCCCGTCGCGGCCGCCGCGGTGGCCGCCCGCGCGGGCCGCCAGCAGCGCGTTGTCGCGTACCGACTGGCGCAGGGCCAGGCCCTCGGCCTTGCGGTCCTCGGTCACCAGCCCGATGCCCGCGGCCACGCCCTCGCGCACCGAGCGCGGGCGCACCGGCGTCATCTCGCCGCGGGTGAACGGCTCGGCGCCGAACAGCGCCTTGGCCAGCTCGGAACGTCCGGAGCCCTGCAGCCCGGCGACACCGACGATCTCGCCCGCCCTCAGCTCCAGGTCGATGTCGTGCAGCCGGTCGTTGCCCGCGCCGCTGACCCGCAGCCGCGTCTCTCCCACCGGGTCGGCCACTGGGTCGGCGCGGGGTGGGAAGTAGGTGCCGAGGTCGCGCCCGACCATGAGCCTGACCAGCGCGTCGGAGGTCACCTCGGCAGTCTGGACGGTGGCGACCAGCGCGCCGTCCTTGAGCACGGTGACCCGGTCGGCCAGGTCGAACACCTCACGTAATCGGTGCGAGATGTACAGCAGCGCGATGCCGCGCTGCTGTAATCGCCTCACCAGCCGGTACAGCAACTCGACCTCGTGCTCGGCGAGCGCGGCCGTCGGCTCGTCCATCACGACGATCCTGGCCTCCAGCGACAGCGCCTTGACGATCTCGACGACCTGCTGCTGGGCGACCGACAGGCGCTTGACGGGCTCTCGGGGGCCGAAGGAGTCCTCGCCCAGCTCGCTCAGCAGCTTGGCGGTGGCCGCGTCCATCGCCGCGCGGTCGACCAGGCCCCGCCGCACCGGCTCGCGGCCGAGGAAGACGTTCTCGGCCACGCTGCGCTCGGGCAGCAGGTTGAACTCCTGGTAGATGATCGCCACCCCGGCACGCTGGGCCTCCAGAGGATGCCCGAACGAGACGCGGCGGCCGTCGATCTCTATCGTGCCCTCGTCGGGGGCGTGCACCCCGGCCAGGATCTTCATGAGCGTGGACTTGCCGGCGCCGTTCTCGCCCACCACCGCGTGCACCTCACCGGCCGAGGCCGTCAGATCCACGCCACCCAGCACCCGTACACCGAGGAAGCTCTTGCCGATGCCGGTCATGGTCAGCATCCCGCCCACCCCCCTGTGATCGGGGGACTGAGGGCGGGACACCGGTGGAGGTGAGGGGTGTGGCGGGCAGAACTGGTGCGGCCTGTCCGTTGGTTATCGGCCGATTTGCGGCCAATGTCCTCCATATTTCCGGATGCTAAACTCGTATTATGGCGATGGTCAAGCAAAAGTCAGCTAGAATACGACATAAAGCGAAAGAGTGAGCATCAAAGGGGAGCGGAGTTGGCACAGGCCACACCGGGAGCGCTGCTGTCGATCCTGCGCGACGGTCAGGCGCGCACCCGCGCCGAGCTGGTAGAGCTGACCGGCCTGGCCAGATCCACGCTCACCCAGCGGCTCGACGCCCTGCTCGACCAGCGCTGGATCGTGCCCGCGGGAGACGCCGTCCCGTCCCGGGGCAGGCCGTCCACGGCGTTCGCCTTCAACCCCCGCGCGCGGACCGTGCTCGCCGCCGACCTGGGCGTCACGCACGCGCAGGTCGCCATCACCGACCTCGGCGGCGCGGTGCTCGCGGAGCGGACCGCCGACCTGTCCATCGACCAGGGCCCGGAACCCTGCCTGGCCTGGCTGTTCGAGACCTGCATCGAGCTGCTCGCCGAGTCGGGCAACGGCATGGCCGACGTCTGCGGGATCGGCGTCGGCCTGCCGGGACCGGTCGAGCATGACAGCGGACGGCCCGTGAACCCGCCGCTGATGCCCGGCTGGGACGGCTTTCCCGTGCCCGACTGGCTGGGCTCCCGTATCGACGCCCCGGTGTTCGTCGACAACGACGTGAACATCATGGCGCTGGGCGAGCACTGGGCCGCCAGCCCGGACATCGAGCACCTGATCTTCACCAAGGTCGGGACCGGCATCGGTTGCGGCATCATCTCCGAAGGCCGCCTGCACCGCGGCTCCAGGGGCGCGGCCGGCGACATCGGCCACATTCAGGTGTCGGGCTCCGAGCACGTCCCGTGCCTCTGCGGCAACCTCGGCTGCCTGGAGGCGGTGGCCGGCGGCGGCGCTCTGGCCGCGCGGCTGCGCGAGGACGGGCTCGACGCCGCCGGGAGCCGCGACGTCGTACGGCTCGTACGGGCCGGCAACGCCCGAGCGATCCGGCTCGTCCGGCAGAGCGGCCGCGACATCGGCCACGTGCTGGCCTCGATCGTGAACTTCTTCAACCCGGCGCAGATCGTGATCGGCGGAGACCTGGCCGAGGCCGGTGACCATCTGATCGCGGGCGTCCGCGAGGTGATCTACGGCCGCTCGCTGCCCCTGGCCACACAGCGCCTCGACATCCGTACCAGCAGCCTGGGAGATCGCGCGGGGGTGGCCGGCGCCGCCGTGATGGTCATCGAGCACGTTCTGGCACCCGAGTCCGTCGACCAGACGGTGGGCGTCTGACAGCGCGTGCTGCCTGCCCAAGAGCTGGGCCGAACCGAATGTGCTCCCTCATCTGAGCCGCAACACCAGAGCAAGAGCCATAAGCAGAAACCGAAGGCCGCTCTGGGCCACTCCTTCCGATCCAGCCTGCGCTCGGCCGGCCTGGCGGACCTGAGCCCGAGCAAGGCGATACCTGACACCACGGCGAACGTGACCAGCGCCGGCAGAGGCGCGAGCTGATCGTGGCCAACACCTGGACGGCCTGGCCTCGGCATCGCCGAGTGCCTCGATGGCACGGCACGTGGGGTGATTGGGACCACCGTGGGTGAAGCGGCGCGGCCGCAGCGCGGTCGTGTGCTTGATCAGAAGGGCTTGCGCAAAGTGCTATTTAACTATGATCATAATACTTTGTCGGACATGGCCAACGATCAGCGGATCGGGGTGATTGTGATGCGTCGTGACTCCAGCTGGGGCTGACATCAGATGAGGGTGTGGCCCGGCGCATGCCGGGCCACACGTTTCCTGCTTTCGTGTCATGAGGGGGCATGAGCGCTCGTGGACGAGCCCGAGGTCGATGGTCGTCGAGGGAAGCCGGTGCCGGCGGATCGGCCTGCCACGTTTCGTGAGGTCTTCGGGGTCTCGGAGTATCGCTGTCTGTTCATGGCAGCGGTGTTGTCCTGGATCGGCGACTACTTCGCCAAGGTGGCCGTAGCCGTTCTGATCTTCAGTGACACGGGCTCGGTGCTGTTGTCCGCGGCGGGTTTCGCCGTCGGCTATCTGCCCTGGGTGGCGGGAGGGCCGGTGCTGGCCGCGCTCGCCGAGCGGTATCCGTATCGGCGGGTCATGATCCTGTGTGATGTGGTCCGGCTCGTTCTGGTCGCGTTCATGGTCCTGCCCGGGCTGCCGCTGGCGGTGCTGCTGCTCCTGTTGCTCGTCTCCTCGCTGCTCACGCCTCCGTTCGAGGCGGCCCGCTCGGCCATGGTGGCGCAGATCCTGACCGGGGACCGCTACGTCGTGGGTCTTTCGGTGCAGAACATGGCGGGCCAGGCGGCCCAGGTGGCCGGGTACGCGCTCGGAGGGGTGACCGCCGCCGTCGACGGGCGCGTCGCGCTGCTGATCAACGCGGCGACGTTCGGGGTTTCGGCCCTGCTGTTGTGGCGCGGTGTGCGGTCCCGCCCCGTGGCAGTGGCCGCGACGCCTGGCCGGTCGCTGCTGAAGGAGACCGGCGACGGCATCAGGGTGGTGTTCGGGCATCGGGTCATGCGGCCGATCGCCCTGGTGGTGTTCAGCATGGTCGCGATCCAGATCGTGCCGGAAGGACTGGCCGCCGCCTGGGCCGCCGAACTCGGCGGAGACTCGCGCACCGCGGGCCTGTTGATGGCCGCGATGCCGATCGGCACCGTCATCGGCGCCTTCGTCGTGCGTGGGATGGCGCCGTCGCGGCGGCTGAAGCTGATCAAGCCGGTGCTGCTGATCAGCCCGGTGTTCCTGGTGCCCGCACTGGCGGATCCTCCGGCGATCGTCGTGTTCCTGCTGGGGGTGTGCACCGGGGTCACCGCCACGGTGATCGTGCCGCTCAACGGCCTGTTCGTGAGCGTGCTTCCGGACGGCTTCCGCGCCCGCGCGTTCGGCGTCATGCAGGGAGGCATTCAACTCTCGTTCGCCGTCGCCGTGCTCGTCGCGGGCGCGCTGGCGGAGAGCTTCACCGTGCCGGTCGTGGTGGGGGTGTGGGGCGTCTGCGGCCTGCTCGTGATGGCGGTCGCCGTACGAACCTGGCCACAGACTGCCGTGATCGACGCCGAGATGACCCGCGCCACAGAACTCAACCGCGAGACGTCCTCCACTCCGGTGACGTAGCGAAGCGGCGTGGCGGACCTGTTCCTACGATCGTTCGAACAGGCCGACCGACCACCGGACCGGGCGGTTGGTGGACTGACCGGCCATGGACAGCTCCACGGTGATGGTGGTGGGCTCGGTCAGGTCGAGCTCGTCCATCGCCATCGGGAACTCGCCTGAGGTCCAGACACCGCAAGCGCTGGTAACACCCCCGCTCTGGCCGTTCACCTTGAAGCTGAACTGCAGCCGCGTGGCCAGCTCGCCCGAGCAGAGCTTGTCGAGGGCGACCCTGCCCGCCTGGCCGCCGACCTCGAAAGTGGCCGTGGTGTCCTGCGGCCAGAGGCCGCTTCTGGTTTCGGTGAGCTGCCACTCGCCTAGCCGGTCGGGGATGTTTCGCAGTGGTTCGGGGGCGACTGGTTGTGTGGGCGGCGTCCACTCGTACACGCCCAGCGCCCACGAACCATGCGCAGGCGTCTGGGTGACGCACGGACCACCCGGGTCCTCCTGAACGCAGCCCCAGCCTGAGGTCACCGTGTTGAAAGTGACCGTCACCTCCGTGGCGCCCTCGGGGACATCTAGCGGGTGCAGCCGCAGCTCCCGATCACAGTTCGTGAACGAGACCGGCCGGCGCAGCCGAGACCCCTCGACCTCGACTCGCGGCGGTGTGTTGTCCGGCCCCACGCACATGCCGCCGACGTCCAGCGGCTTGCCGGTGTAGGGGACCTTGAGCGTGACCTTGGCATCGCCCGTCTTCTCGATCGCGGTCCTGCCCACGAGCCGGTAACCTGTGCCGTCCGCCGAGGTGAACTGCTCCGGCAGCACAGGCATGGGCCCGCCCGAGACCGTCGTAGTGGTCTCGGGCTGCGTCGTGGCGGGCAGGAGCGGCACGGCCAGCGCCACCGCCGCCGCCACGACGGCCGCGCCCATCGCGCCCACCGCGATCCGCCTGCGCACCCGGGTCCTTCGCACGCGGTCGCGTACCTGCTCGTCGCGCGACGGGTTCGGCGGCGGCAGCAGGTCGGCGTGCTCGCGCAGTACGTCGCGGAGATTCTCTATGGTCACCTCTGCAGCTCCTTAACCACCGACTCGTCGATTCTCAGCTTGGCCAGCGCCTTGGCGGTCTGGCTCTTGACCGTCCCGGGGTTGCAGCCGATGAGCTGGGCCACCTCGGCCACCGGAAGGTCCTCGTAGAACCGCAGTACGATCACCGCGCGCTGCCGGGCGGGCAGTCGGCCCACCGCCTGCCAGAGCGCCGCCCGCTCGTCCGCCACCTGGTCGTGCACCGGCTGATCCGGCAGGCCGTCGCTGGGCAGCTCCCGGCGCCACCTCCGGCGCCACCACGAGGTGTAGGTCGTGATGAGCACGCGCCGCACGTACGCCTCCGGCTCGTCGATGCCCGGCCAGGCGAACCACGCCTTGGCCAAGGATTCCTGCAGGAGGTCCTCGGCAGTGGCCCAGTCGTGGGTGAGGAGGTACGCGAAGCGCAGGAGCCGGTCGGACCGCGCCACCACGAAGTCCTGAAATATTGCCCTGTCGGCCACCTAGTTGCCTTCCGTCGGTCTGCTGACGGTACAGACGCATCGGCCGCGGCGGTGGGTTGCCCGATGGTGGGCTGCAATCCAGGGAAAATCGGTGGCGGGCGGGGAAAAGACCGTTGGCCCAGCTCAGAGCCTCTCGTATTCGTTCCTGAAGCAACTCTCGCCGGCGCCGACCCCGACCCTTCTCGGGTGCCAAGGGCCGGACAAGCCGTTATCGACGTGGTGAGCCGACGGTGTCGCAGCGCGTCTGATCCCAGAGATCGTCGGGCCTCACGCGTATTCTTGGGGCAGACGCTCGCCCCTTCTCCTCCGGGCGGATGGGAGCAGCGAGAAAGGACGATCCCCGATCGACGCCCTGACCCTGAACGTCGACGCCTTATCGCCGGCCGCCGTGCTGGTGTCGGCCCTCGCCGCAGCCGCCTTCCTCGTCGCGGGTGTCGTGGCGTGGCGGTCGAGATCCGGCCGTCGGCTCGGGCCGCTGCTGGTCGCCGAGGGCGTGCTGTGGACGCTTTACCAGCTTCCGCTCCCCGTTCCCCGCGAGGTCCTCGCCGTGACGGTGGGAGCCTGGCCGGCGCTGCTGGCACACCTCGTCATGGCCTTTCCCACGGGCACGCTGGGGAGCCGGATGCCCCGGGTCGTGGTCGCCCAGGGCTATGTGTGTGTCGTCGTCATGGGCGTGCGACACGTCGCCGGGCGGGAGGCCGCCGAGGTGATCGGCGACGTGGGAACGCCGGCGCTCGTGCTCGTCGGCGCGGCCGTGATCGCCATGCAGGTGCTGCGGCTGCGCAACAGCAGCGTGGCCCGGCGTCGCATGCTCACGCCGGTACTCGTGGCCGCGGTCGTCGCCACGGCTCTGTTCGTGGTGTGGAAACCCCTGATGGTCACGGGTGGTTCGGCCCCGGTGCTCGCCCTGTCCGCTCGGGCCGCCTTCGCCGCAGTTCCGCTGGCCATCCTCTGGAGCCTGTTGCGCCGCCGGATGGACCGGGGCGGTGTCGCCGGCCTGGTGGTGCGGCTGAACAGCGAACCCCACCCGGCGACCCTCCAGACCGCGCTGGCCGAGACGCTGCATGACCCGACCCTGCGCGTGGGCTATTGGGTGCAGGAGTCGAAGGGGTACCTCGACGTCGAGGGAAGCCCGCTGTGCGCAGGGCCTGATCAGGTGGTGACCAAGGTGGACAGGGACGGCCCGCTCGCCGTACTCGCTCATGACCCCGCCCTGCTGGAGGACCCGGAGCTGATCCAGGCGGCGTGCGCCGCCGCGTCGCTCGCCCTGGAGAACGAGCGCCTGACCGCTGACCTGCGGGCCAGGCTGCGCCAGCTCGCCGACTCCAGGGCCCATCTGGTACGCGCCGCCGAAGCCGAGCGCCGCCGGCTCGAGCGTGATCTGCACGACGGCGTCCAGCAGCGGCTGCTGGCCATCCCGCTGACGCTCAGCCTGGCCGAAGCCGCGCTGGCGTCGCGTCCAGAACGGGTGGGCCCGCTGATCGGCGAAGCCAGGGACACCGCCCTCGCCGCCCTGGACGAGGTACGCGCGCTCGCCCAGGGCATCCACCCGCCGATCCTCACCGAGCGGGGCCTGGTGGGCGCGGTGTGCGAGCTGGCCGCCGTGGCGCCCGTCCCGGTGGCCGTCTCGTCCGACGTCTCCGGCGACCTGCCGGCGGAGGTGGAGACCACCGCCTACTACGTGGTGGCCGAAGCCTTGGCGAACCTCGCCAAGCACGCCGCGGCCGACCGGGCGTCGGTCAGCATCAGCCGGGCGAGCGGCTGGCTGTCGGTGGAGATCAGCGACAACGGGCGCGGAGCAGCGGACCCCGAACGGGGGTCGGGCCTGCGCGGGCTCACCGGCCGGGTCGAGACGAACGGCGGGAGCCTGCACGTGCACAGCCCTCCCGGTCAAGGCACCCGGATCGAGGCGATGCTGCCGTGCGCGTAGTCATCGCGGAGGACAACACACTGCTGCGCGAAGGCGTCGCACGGCTGCTCAGCGAGGCGGGGTTCGACGTCATCGCGACAGTGGAGGACGGATCGGCACTGCTGGCGGAGGTGGCGGCGCGGCGGCCCGACGTGGCCGTCGTCGACATCCGCCTGCCGCCCACGCGGACCGACGAGGGGTTGCGCGCCGCCCAGGAGATCCGGCGAGCCTACCCGGCCACGGGCGTCCTCGTCCTGTCGCAGTACGTGCGCGTCAGCTACACGGTGGAATTGCTGGCCGGCGGCGCCCGCGGGCTCGGCTACCTGCTCAAGGACCGGGTGTCGGACCTGGCCGAGTTCGCCGCGGCGGTCCGGCAGGTGGGCAGGGGCGGATCGGCGTTCGACCCGATCGTCGTGGAGCAGCTCGTGCGGCGGCACGCGAGCGGAGACGATCCCCTGCACAGCCTGACGGACCGGGAGCGCGCCGTCCTCGCCCTGATGGCGGAGGGCCGTACCAACCAGGCCATCGCCGAGCGCCTCGTCATCGCGGAACGAACCGTGGAAAAGCACTGCACCGGCATCTTCGCCAAGCTCGGCCTCCCCGCGCGGCCCGACGACCACCGGCGTGTGCTGGCCGTGCTGCGCTACCTGAACGCCTGAAGGTGCGGGTAACCGCACCACGGGGAGACGGGTGGCACGCCCGTGGGTGCGGGCAGGCTCGCTTCTCGCCGCGAGAGTCCGCCGACACACTCATCCGGTGAGCGTGGTCGCCCTGCCGATGGCGGCCGACCGAATGAGAGTGAGCCTCCCGTGTACGTCGTCACCGTCGCCCGATACGTCGCCGCCATCATGAGCCTGATCATGGTTGTGTACCTGGCCCTCGACGGAGCACACCGGCCGGCCAACATGTTCCTGTGGCCCGATGTGGCCGTGGCCGTGCTCCTCGCGGGGTCCGGCGTCCTGCCGAGCCGGCACGCCCGCACCGGGATGATCTTCGCTTTCGGCTGGGCGGCAGGGGTCATCACGGTCTCGATCTTCAGTTACGTGGTACGCGGCGCCTTCGCCTGGCCGAACCTGGCCCTGGTGGTGGTCGCCGTGCTCATGGCGGCCCTGCTCAGCAGGTCGCCGGCGATCCCCGTCCCGGCCGCCTCCGGACGGGACGCGTCCAAGGCGGGCCTGTGAGCAGGCCGCGCACCGGTACGCCCAGATTCCCGCGCCGACGGGTCACCCGGATCGTCGGCTCGGCGCTCGCCCTGACCGTCGCCGCAGGTGCGGCCTTCTTCCTCCTGGCCGAACCCCCGGCCCGACCGTTCGAACCGGTCGCCTGGCGACCCGGCCCGGGGACCGCCGTCCCTCCCGGCCGGGTGGACCGCACCGCCGCGACCTCCGTACGGGCGATCGCACCCGCGGACGCCCCCGAGGACATCGCGGTGAACAGCGGCGGCGAGATCTTCGTCGGCACGAAGACGGGCCAGATCCTGCGCATCCGGCCGGGCACGGCAGGCGCCGAGCCGTTCGCCGAGGTCGGCGGGCGACCGCTCGGGCTCGCGTTCGACGCCCGCGACCACCTCATCGTGGCCAACCACGGGGTCGGGCTCCAGTCCGTCTCACCTGCGGGCGCCGTCACCGTGCTCGCCGACTCCGCAGCCGGTAAGCCGATCCGCTCGGCGAACGATCTCGCGATCGGCCGTGACGGCGCCGTTTACCTGTCCGACTCCACCGCCAAGTACAACAGCTCGACCATGGGGGATCGGACCTCCTTCTCCCTGTTCGACTTCCTGGAGGGCCGTGCCCACGGAAGGGTCATCCGTTACGACCCCGCCACGCGCATCGCGACCGAACTGCTGTCCGGCCTGTACTTCCCCAATGGCATCGTCGTCACCCCTGACTAGCGGAGCCTGCTGATCGCGGAATCGACGCGGTACCGGATCACCAGACTCTGGCTCGCCGGGGAGAAGGCGGGGAGCGCGGAGCCGTTCGCCGACGACGTTCCCGGCATCATGGACGGCCTCACGCTCGACGCCGACCGCCTCTTGGTGCCGATGTACGACCGCGTGGCAGTACTGGACCGCTACGTCTTGCCCCACCTGTGGGCCCGCCACACCGTCGCGCGCCTTCCCGCCACCCTCCTACAGGACCCCGACGCGGTACGGAACGGCTCCATCCTCGTCCTGTCCATCGGCGGCGAGGTGCAACGGCAGTTCGTCGGCTTCACCGAGGCCCCCACGAACGTCGTCCCCTGGCGGGACCAGTGGCTACTCGGCACCCTGAACGGCACCCAGGCGCGGATCATGCCCGCACCTCTCCGGGGATCCGACGGGTGAGCGAGCACGTGCACGTCCGCTCTGGCGGACGTGGGGGGTCGCGTGCTCATACGGGCGATCCTGACAGGTGGGTCCGACAGAACGGGTCTTGCCGGGATCAAGGGCCGCCGCCAGGGTCACGGTGACTCTTCAGCCCGATGACGATCTCCGTGAGGGGTTTGGCGAGGGTGCGTACAAGCGGGGTCATGGTGAGGGCTCCTGGCTGGTTGTCGGGGCTCTTCCTCGACGCTGCGACGATTGCCGCGGCTCGTGTCGCGTCAAGATCGTTCGTGCTCCACCGAGTACGGAGACATGTGCACCAGGTCGGGCGACCTCAGTGGCTTGTTCGATGGTCCTGGGCCGGCTTGCTGTCACATTCGGTGCCTTCGCGGGTTCATGTCTTTGAGCCTTGACGAGGGGATGATGCGACCGATGGAGGAGACCGAGTGGCTGGCCGAGCGTTTCGAGCAGCACCGGCCCCGGTTGCGGGCGGCGGCCTACCGGATGCTGGGTTCGATGGCCGAGGCCGATGACGCCGTCCAGGACGCCTGGCTGCGGCTCTGCCGGTCCGACGCGGACCAGATCGACAACCTCGGCGGCTGGCTGACCACCGTTGTGGCCCGGGAATGCCTGCACACGCTGCGTTCCCGGCGGCAGCGGCGGGAGGAGTCGCGCCTGTCCGAGCCGGTCGTGATCCTGGACAGCGATCTTGACCCCGAGCAGGAGGCGTTGCTGGCCGACTCGGTGGGGCTGGCCCTGCTCGTGGTGCTCGACCGGCTCAGTCCGGCCGAGCGGTTGGCGTTCGTGCTGCACGACATGTTCGAGCTGCCGTTCGACGAGATCGCCGGGATCGTGGGCCGCACGCCGGCCGCCGCGCGGCAGTTGGCCAGCCGGGCACGGCGCCGGGTGAACGGCGCCGAGTTCCCGTCGCCCGACCCGGATCTGGTGCGGCAGCGGCAGGTGGTCGACGCCTTCTACGCGGCCTCACGGGCCAGTGACTTCGACGCCCTCGTCCAGATCCTCGATCCCGACGTCGTCCTGACCTCCGACTTCGGCGCCGACGGGCAGCGTGTCGTCGTCCGCGGCGCGGCGGCCGTGGCCAGGCAAACCCGCGGCCCGCACGGCGGGCGGCTGCAACCTGTGCTGGTCAACGGCGCGGTCGGCGCGTTGGTCACCGTCGACGACCAGCCGTTCGCTGTGCTGGTATTCACCGTCGCGGGCAACCGCATCGTCGCCATCGACGGGCTCCGCGACCCCGAGCGGGTACGCCAGTTCGCCGACGCCGCCGGGATTCCTCCGCCGCCTGTCACATCGACGGCACGCGAGGGCTCATAGGGGCGACACCATTTCCCGAGCACCATGGAGGACACCGTGGGACCACGGATCCCCGACGCCAACACACACCTGCCCGAGATCCAGGAGCTGGCCGGCGCGATGGTCAAGGCCACCGGCAACGGCTCGGTGCCGGCGACCACGACCAGCCTGGTCTACCTGCGTGCCGGCCAGATCGTCGGCAGCACCTACCAGGTGATGCGGCACTCGGCCGACCTGCGGAAGGCGGGCGAGTCCGAGGCCAGGATCGCCGCCGTGGCGACCTGGCGGGACGCGCCGTACTTCACCGACGCCGAGCAGGCCGCGCTGGCGCTGACCGACGCCGTCTTCCAGCCCGGCGCGCGTGGTGAGGAACGGGTACCGGACGACCTGTACACGGAGGTCGCGAAGCACTACGACGACAAGGCGATGGCGACCCTGATGATCGTGCTCGCCTCGGCGGGCTTCTGGATGAACATCGCGCTCATCAACAAGCCGACACCCATCCCGGCCTGACCACGGCGTCAGTCCGCGCGTTCCGCGTGCGGGTGCCAAATCCTGGCGAGTACGAGGTTCTGGTTCGTGGGCGGGGATGTTCGACAGGCTTGCCGGACATCCCCGCCCCGGCCCAGCCGTTCGTCACCGTCTACCGAGTGGGCCGCGATCAACGCGGTGGCGACCAAGCTCGGCATCGTCGGCTGGGCCGCCGCTCGGGTTCGTACCACCAGAGGAAACGTAACTCTCAGTGATCACTGAAGGGTTTCTGGGCGAGCCTTCAAGCTCGGCGTCAGCCTCAAGTGATCCAAGGTGATCAGGGCGGTATCGCGCCCATTCCCGGCAGCGTTCGGGCGCGTCCCAGCCGTTCGCGAGCCGAGGGCTCCGTCTGGACGATCTGTCCCACCCGGCGGCCGGCGGCCCCCTCGCGATCGCCGTCGCTCCCGAACTCGTCCGCACGAGGCTGTCCCTCCGGCGGATGCTCATTCGTCAACCGAATATGAGCACTACGTGCCGCACGTGCGCAGGAGGCTGCCGGACGTGGGCGAGTGGGTTCCCGCGCCGCCGCCCAGCCGCACACGGTGGATCGGCTGGACGGTTTGAGGTTGGCGAATCGGTTCGCACCGCGCAAAGACGCTGAGTATCAATCACAGGACGGATGAACGAACGATGACGCAAGCGAACGAACTGCCGCTGCAGATGCGGCGGAACGGGTTGGACCCGGCCGAGGAACTGGCCCGGGCCCGCGACGGTGAGGGCGTGGTCCGGGTGGAGACGCCCTGGGGTCTGCCCGGGTACCTGGTCTGCCGTCACGAGAATGTCCGCCGGGTGCTTGCGGATCCGGCCCGTTTCAGCAGCGCCATGACCCCACTCCGCGGAGCCGGCGCGCTGGACCCCGATGAGCTGGCCAGGATGCGCGCCGGGCAACTGATCGGGTTGGACCCGCCCGAGCACACGCGGTTGCGCCGGATCCTGACCCCGGAGTTCACGGTACGCCGGATGCGCAGGCTCGAGCCGCGGATCACCGAGATCGTCCAGTCGGCCCTGGACGACCTGGAGCGGGCCGGCAAGCCGGCCGATCTGGTGGAGCACTTCGCGCTGCCGGTGCCGTCCCTGGTGATCTGCGAGCTGCTGGGCGTGCCGCCGGCCGACCGCGCCGAGTTCCAGGATCGTTCCGCGCGACTGCTGGACACGTCCTTGTCGGCGGAGGAACTGACCGCGGTGCGGCGGACGGAGCGCGCCTACCTGGCCGGCTTGGTCGCGCGCGCACAGGCCGACCCGGGCGAGGACCTGCTGGGCATGCTGGTACGCGAGCACGGCGACGATCTCAGCACCGACGAGCTGATCGGTGTCGCCGGGCAGTTGCTGCTGGCCGGGCATGAGACGACCTCGAACATGCTCGCCCTGGGCACCCTGGCCCTGATGCGGCACCCGGACCAGCTCGCGATGATTCGCGAGGACCCGGCGCGGATCGAGCCCGCCGTCGAGGAACTGCTGCGGTGGCTGTCCATCGCTCAGTCGCCTCCGGCCCGCACCACCACGACCGAGGTGGAGATCGCCGGGCAGGTCATCCCCGCGGGCGCGCTGGTCATCTGCTCGCTTCCCGCCGCCAACCGCGACCACGCGTTCATCGGCGACCCGGACGGGCTCGACCTCGCCCGGGAAGCCGCCGGTCACGTCGCGTTCGGCCACGGAGTGCACCACTGTCTCGGGGCGCCGCTGGCGCGGATGGAGATGCGCATTGCCTTCCCCGCGCTGCTCAAGCGGTTCCCCGCCCTCGCCCTGGCCGACCCGTTTGAGCAGGTGGAGTTCCGGGTCTTCAGCGTCGTGTTCGGCTTGAACTCGCTACGGGTGACCTGGTGAGTCGCCGAGAGTGTGTCGACGGCGCTGATGCGCGCGCTCGAAACCAGGGACCTGCTGGGCCTGCTTGATGTGCTCACCCTTGAGGTCGTCCTCGTGAGCACTCTTTCTCCGCGTGGAGGGCGAGATCGACGGCGTCATAGCCGCCCGCATCACTGGCCTCTACCACTTGACCCAGACACCGCGTCTGGCTTCATCCCAGACGGCCCCGAACAAATTCAGCCAGAGCTTTCACCAGGAGGTCCTTCATGATGGACAGCGTTGCCAGTGAACACACCGACCTGGAACTTCCGGTCGAGCGTGGCTGCCCGTTCGCCCCGCCCGCCGCCTACGAACGGCTGCGCGAGCAGGCACCGATCAGCAAGATCCGCCTGACCAGCGGCGGCGAGGCATGGTGGGTGTCCCGGCAGGAGGAGGCCCGTGCCGTCCTCGCCGATCCCCGCTTCTCCTCCGATCGGCGCAACGACGGCTTCCCACTCTTCAACCTCGATGCGGCGACCCTACAGCAGCAGCGCAGCCAGCCGCCGGTGATGATCGGCATGGACGGCGCGGAACACTCCGCGGCCCGCCGCCCGGTGATCGGCGAATTCACCGTGAAACGCCTGGCCGCGCTGCGCCCGCGCATCCAGGACATCGTCGACCACTTCATCGACGACCTGCTCGCCACCGACCAGCACCCGGTAGACCTGGTCCAGGCACTGTCCCTGCCGGTGCCCTCCCTGGTGATCTGCGAACTGCTCGGCGTCCCGTACTCCGACCACGACTTCTTCCAAAGCCGCACCACCATGATGGTGAGCCTGACCTCGCTCGAAGACCGCCGGCGAGCCTTCACCGAACTACGCGCCTACTTCGACGACCTGGTCACCCACAAGGAATCCGAACCCGGCGACGACCTGCTCGGCCGGCAGATCGCCCGGCAAGGCCAGGAGGGCGCCCTCGATCACACGGGCCTGGTGAGCCTGGCCTTCCTGCTGCTGACCGCCGGACACGAGACCACGGCGAACATGATCTCCCTCGGCGTGGTCGGGCTGCTCACCCATCCGGAGCAACTGGCCCTGATCAAAGCCGACCCGGACAAGACGCCCACGGCCGTGGAGGAACTGCTGCGCTACTTCACCATCACCGACACGGTCACCACCCGGGTGACCACCGAAGACGTGGAGATCGGCGGGGTGAGCATCAAGGCGGGCGAGGGCGTCATCGTCTCGACCCTGTCGGCCAACTGGGACCCGGCGGCGTTCAGGGACCCGGCCGAGCTGGATGTCGAGCGCGGCGCCCGCCACCACCTCGCCTTCGGCTTCGGCCCGCACCAGTGCCTCGGCCAGAACCTGGCCCGGATGGAACTGCAGATCGTCTTCGACACGCTGTTCCGCCGCATCCCCACCCTGCGGCTCGCCGCACCGGCCGAGGACCTGCCGTTCAAGAACGACGCCGTCGTCTACGGCGTTCACGAACTCCCGGTCACCTGGTGAGCAGGACATGGTGCGCATCAAGCGGACACCGGCCTCTGCGTGGCCGGCGGCGATCCTGCCGTTGTAGCCTCTCGCGGCGTGGCCCTCAGACCTCATGGGCGCGGTGAGCGGGGTCAGCGGTCAGGGCAGAGTACGTCCTCGGCGGCCTGGAATATGGCTGGGCGCAGTGTGGGCTGGGCGCGCGTGCTCGTCGTGACGTCCACGGCGAGTTGGAGGCGTCCGTCGGCGGAGGTGAAGGTGACCGCGTTCCCGCCCGGTCCGGACCCGGTGAACAGCCCGACCGTGCCGCCGCACACCGACCCCTTGTGGTCCGGGTATTCGACCAGGTCGCGCAGGTTCGCCGGCAGCAGCCTGCCCTGGGCGAGGGCGCGGTGGAACGTGGTCAGGTCCCGTGCGGTGGAGATGACGCCGCCGGCCGCCCACATGGTGGTGGGATTGATCCGGTCGACGTCGCGCAGGGTGCCGTCGGGCCTGGGGTAGTAGCCATGCCCATGCGGGCCCTTGATGCCTTGGTCCGGCCTGGTCGGCAGGTAGGTCCGGGTCATGCGCAGTGGTGTGAACAGCCGCCGTTCGAACTCCTCGGCCAGGGTGTTACCGGTCAGTTTCTCGATGATGGCGCCGAGCAGGATGTAGTTGGTGTTTGAGTAGGCGTACCGGGCGTCCGGCTCGCTCGTACGCGGTGTGCCGCGGGAGATCTTGGCCAGTTCCGTCCAGGTGTGGCGGGTGGTGAGGTCGTCGAAGGGGCGCAGGTCCGTTGAGCCGGGACCGTTGTAGTCGGGGACGCCGGAGCGGTGGTGGAGCAGTTGCCGGATGGTGATCTCGCCGGCTCGCTCGACCAGGTCCTGCCCGACCGTGATGGGCAGCACCTTGCCGAGCGTGTCGTCCACGCCGAGCTTGCCTTCCTTGACCAGTTGCAGCAGTACCGTGGCGGTCATCTGCTTGGTCTGCGACCAGGCGCGATAGCGGGCATCCGAGGGGACCTTACCGCCCTGGCCGCCGATCAGCCGGGAGCCGGCCGATCCACGCCCGATGCGCCTGCCGTCGTAGTACGCCTCGCCGATGACACCGACGACACCGTCGACCTGCGCCACGCTGTCGGCTGCCTGCTGGACGTCGCCGATGTCATGGGCGGTGGTGGACGCGGCGGCATGAACGCCCTGCGTCAGCATCGCGCATGCCAGTCCGGCCGCGACGGTCGCTGCGGCACGATTCACGACAGAGATCCTTCCTGAGAGGGGGACGCGCACCAGGGCGATGAGCCGGAGCTGAAAGCCCTTGCGGCGGGTCTGCTTTCGACGTCCCTTTCTGCACCGAGGCTTGTTTCCTCGCCGTTTCCGCCTGCCTCCCCGGCGGACGCCCCGCAGCTCGGAAGCGGCGAAACGCGGAGGAAACAAGCCGCCTTTTTGGATCGGCTGCCGAGCCGAAAGACCGCTGCCGCCGGACTGGCCGAACAGAGGGCCGGTCATGCCGACGAGGAGACGCTTTGTCGCACATCACTGCCCCGGGTGAGCCAGGCCGGCCGTACTCCGCTCATCTGTCGCGCCGCTCTGTGCTCGGACTGCTGGGTGCGGTCCCGCTCGCGACCGCGGCCGTCTCAGTCGTCGCCCGGCCCGCCCGCGGAGCCGTCCGTGCCGCGGTGCGGGGCCCGGACGCGGTGCTGGCGGCCAAGATCGAGCAGATCATGGCACGACCCGAGTTCCAGGGCGCCCAGTGGGGGGCGGAGTTCTTCGCCCCGGACAGTGGGAAGCCGATCTATGAGCTCAACGCGGGGGAGCTGTTCGTCGCCGGGTCTTCGTCCAAGGTGTTCGTCGGCGGGACGGCGATGCTGGCGCTGGGCGCCGACCGGCGTTTCGCCACCCGGGTGTATCGCACCGGGCCGGTGCGGGGCGGCGTGCTCAAGGGGGACCTGGTGCTGGTGGCCGGCGGGGACCTGCTGCTGTCGGGACGGCTGCGCCGCGGCGGGGGCCTGCTCCTGCCCGAACCCGACCACACCTACAGCGCCACGCCGGGCGCAGGCCCCATCGGCGGCGACCCGCTGCAGGAGCTTCGCCGGCTCGCCGCCCAGATCGCGAAGTCCGGCGTCAAGCGCGTCGAAGGCCGCGTCCTGGTCGACACCTCGCTGTTCGCCGAGGGCAGCGAGAAACTGGCCAACAATGTCACCGCCACCATCTCACCCATCATGGTCAACGACAACGTCGTGGACGTCACGGTCAAGCCGGGACGCCGCGGCCGGGCACGTCTATGCCAAGACCGGCACCAGCATGGGCGGCCCCAGCGGTGCCGGAATGGTGCGCAAGGCCCTGGCCGGATACGTCGAACTGCCGGGTGACCGCCTGCTGACCTTCGCCGCCTTCGTCGGCATGTCCGCCAATGGTGAGCAGGCGCAGCGGGAGGTGGCTGATCTCACGGGGCAGGCCCTCGGTGAGATCACCGCCGTCGCGTACACCACCCTGAGCGGTTGAGGGCGTCGGCCGCCGGCCCGGCGACGCCCGGCGGAGGCTACACCGCTGACGCGACGACCAGCGCGGAACCCGTTGTCCGGCACGGTGCCCTCGTCAGCCCTCGTCAGCCCTCGTCAGCCCTCGATGGCCTCCAGGTGGAGTTCGCGAAGGTGGTCGAGGTCTGCGATCAGGTTGATCTCGGTGATCCGCCCCGCCGCGATCGTGAAATCGAACGCCATGCGCGGCTGCCCGCCCGCTGACCAGACGGCTCCGGCGGCCCCGTCGACCAGCGCCAGTCGCGCGCCACGGGCACGGCCGCGGAAGATCTCGGCCACCGCTGAAGCGCCGCGGAGCCGCCCGGGCGCGCCCGTCAGCACGGCCGCACGATCGGCGTGCAGCACCACGTCCGGGTCGAGCAACGCGAGCAGGGCGCCGAAGTCGCCGCCCCGCGAGGCCGCGAGGAAGGCGCTGACGATCTCCCTGTGCCGCAGCAGGTCGGCACCGGACGGCGGGTCCGCTCCCTGGACCCGCCGCCGGGCCCGGCTGGCGAGCTTCCTGGCCGCGGCCGGGGAGCGATCCACGATCGGTGCGATCTCCTCGAACGGCACGGCGAAGACGTCATGCAGGACGAAGGATAGCCGCTCGGCGGGAGCGAGCCTGTCCAGCACCACCAGCATCGCCAGGCCGACCGAGTCGGACACCAGCGCGGCCCGCTCCGGATCGCTCCCGCCGTCGCCGGCCGAGCCCGGAGCCACCGCCTCCAACGGGTCCTCGCGCAGGGTGGTGCGCGAGCGCAGCATGTTCAGCGATACGCGGGCGACGACCGTGGTCAGCCACCCCCTCAGGTTCTCCACCTCGCTGGTGTCGGTGCGGCTGAGCCGCAGCCACGCCTCCTGGACGGCGTCATCGGCCTCGCTCTGTGACCCGAGCAGTTGGTAGGCCACCGCTCGCAGGTGACGGCGATGCTCCTCGAATCGGTCGGCCAGAAACTCGTGGTCACCCATCGGTCACATTCCTTCTTCGGGTCGTGTCATGTCTATGACCCGCCGGCCTTCGCCGATGTGACCGGCACACACGAGGAGTAGGTCATGAACGATGGCATCAAGACTGTCATTCACCCGGTCAAGGATCTCGTCGCCGCCAAGGCCATGTTCAGTGCGCTGCTGGGCGTCGAGCCGTACATGGACGAGCCGTACTACGTCGGTTTCTCCATCAACGGCCAGGACATCGGCCTGGACCCGCAGGGCCACAAGAAGGGGATGTCCGGGCCCGTCGCCTACTGGCACGTCGACGACATCGAGGTGAGCCTGCGGGCGCTACTCGACGCGGGGGCGCAGACGTCGCAGGAGGTCAAGGACGTCGGCGGGGGCAAGCTGATCGCTTCGGTGACCGACGCGGACGGCAACGTCATCGGCCTCATCCAGCCGGCCTGAACCGGCGGCATCCATTTCCGGACGAGTTATTTCGGAGGAAACCATCATGTCCACCCGCGTGTGGCCACGACGGCTGCTCACGGCCTTCTACTGGTTCGTGGCATTCACGTTCTTCGTCGGCTTCGTCACGAAGTACTGGCCCGGCCCCACGTTCTTCGGGCCGGCGTACTCGGTGAAGTTCGTCGAGTGGGGCTACCCGTCCTGGTTCAGGTTCGTGGTCGGGACCATCGAGGGGGTGTGCGCCGTGTTGCTGGTCATTCCCCGCCGGCGATTCAAGTTCATCGGCGCGACGGCCCTGATCCTGCTCCTCACCGCCGCGACCACGACGCACATCGTGGCCGGCAGCGAGCTCTACGAACGCGTCGCCGCCCTCACCAACCTGGTGATCATGTTCATCTTCGCCCTGATCAACTGGCCGGCCGACTGGCGGGACCTGCTGCGCCGGGGAACGACTGCCCAGGGTGTCCCAGCATGCCTGAAATGACCCGCCTCCGTGTCCTCGTCACCCGCGATGTCACTTTGCACGGCACCACCGTCCTGGCCGGGGCCGTATGCCGCTGGTGTTCGCCGCCGCGGTGGGTAAGGACTACGACGTGGTGGGCACGCCGGTCCGGGCCGCACCACCCGAACATTCGCGGCTTCCGCAGCCTGCCGACCAGCGTCGAATCCCGGAGTTGGCGCGAGTGGCAGTCCGAGCGAAGATCGTGTACAGGACAGGCGACCTGGACACCGTACAAACTGACCCCGGCGATGCCGGACACACAATTCCCCTTACGACAGCCCATCCCACTCGAGTACGGCCTGCTCCGCCCCCTCACCGAACACCCACAAGGAGGCCCTCTCATGGCCAATGCCCGCCTGCTCCAATACCGCACCACCACCAGCCCGGCCCCACTCCAAGCCGGCAGCCCCGACAAACCCGCCGCCAACACCATCGACATCAACGTCTCCAGCCCCATCGGCCAAAAGGTCTACTGCAACAAAATTGACATCGCCGTTCCGGTCAGCGAACCGGAAGACGGAGGCGCCTACTTCACCGAAAACCCCCAAGTATTAACCGACAACGAAAAATGGCACGCCGCCTCTGTCCAGATCAAATCTGGACAGGAACTCGGACTCGGCGGCAACACGAACTACCACCACGTCGTCTTCCGCCCTGGAATACCGCAGTTCGAACTCATTGACAAACCGCTGACCATCAGCATCAACGGCAAACTCACCACCACCACCGGCAGTCCGCTCACCTGCCTGTTCACCGAAACCTCGGGCCCGAGCGCCGACAAATGCACCCCCAAAGACACGCTCGAACTGACCCTGCCCACCGCAGAACCCATCTTCTACCTGCACAGCTTCCTGGCCGGCGACCCGAACAAGCCGACCGCCCCCAAGACGAACTTCAACGCGGGCGATGACATCTATTTCACCTGGGAGAGCAACGGCACCTACTTCGAGTTGTACGACGGCGACGGCACGGTCCTCTGCGCCGGAGACAAAACCTTCTGCACCGTCCGGAAAGACAAATACCAGATCCTCAAAGACACCACCTTCACCCTCCAGGCATCCATCACCTCCGGAACCCGGCAACCAGCCACCGGCTTCCAGCCGATCTACCAGTACGCCAACCTCACCATCACCCTCAACAACCCGACCCTGAGCGATCTTACGGTCGGCTCTCCGAGAACCGGGAACAAGCTCACCACCATTGGTTCGAGCGGGCTGACAGTCATCGGAGACCTGGGGGTCGACGGCGATCTGGCGGTCAAAGGAAAGGCCAGCCTTGCCTCCTTGTTCGAGGAGCCCATCAAGATCGACCCTGAAATAACTGGCGATGTGGCAAATGGCTGGGGGGCGACAAAATATTTCGACGTCGAGCAGGACGGTCTTATATACATCCAAACGTTAGGCGAAGACGGATGTCATGGACAGTTCGCCCTGATCAACCGGCGCGGCGAATACCGCACCGAAGATTATATACTCCTGCAAGGGGTGTATAATTCCTTTACAATTCCCCTCCGGAAGGGAGAACGGTGGCAAATCGTTGGCGTTGATTCATATCTCGGCGCCATCCACTGGATTCCCTTGAGCTGAAGATGTGAAAGCCATGCCGAGCAGCACCGACGTAATCCGCGGCAGCGGCAGCCCGTCCAACTGAGGCCGCAGCCACCAGGCCGGGCAGACGTCGACGCCAGTGGGCCCGCTCCGCCCGGTCCTGGCTCCGCCACACCTCGGTGGGTGGTGGCGCTGGCGCCGCACTGGTCACCGCCCAGCTCCGTCGGCGTCACCGGCCTCGGGGAACAGCGGAACAGGCCAACTCCGGGAACAGTTCGCGGGCTTCCGGCGCAGACGGCGGGCGCGCCCTGACAGCCTCAGAGCGCGCGAACACGCGACACCTGAAGACGCGAGGTCTCCAGTCAGACCTGCCCCGTGATCAGGTGGCCTCGCCGCGGGCGATGTAGAGGTTCATGTCGGTGAAGTCGACGGTGATGTTGTAGGGCTTCCAGAAGCAGTGGGAGAACCAGCCCATCGTGTCGAACCCCGTCCCATAGGGCCAGGGCACGTTGACCGGCTGGTTTGGGTTCGTGTAGCAGTAGACGTCCTTGGCGATGGCGTTGCCGAGGCGGATCTCCTTCGGGTAGCAGGGGTAGACGGCGGCCGGGTGGCTTTGGGCGAAAGTCCCGATCTGGCGGTCGTAGTCGGTGCGGATCCCCAACTGCTCGGCCGTTTCCCCGCCCGTGCCCGCGGCGATCTCGCCGACTCCGCCGAAGTTCACGCCCACCACCCCTGTACGGGAGCCGGCGACGCCGGTGAAGCTGCCCGTGCTGTGCAGGTATTGCTCACGGGCCAGCCACAGCGGCAGGGGTTCGGCGCCCGCCCGCTGGGCGGCAGCTCGTGCCTTCCTGGCCGTTTCGGTGGTTCTGGGGCGCAGGATCAGTTGCCGGCCCGCGTAGTCGAAGGTGGTCAGCAGGTGGTAGAAGACCCACGTGCCGATCAGGCCGTCGCTGTCGCCGGCGACATCTTCGCCCGACTCCGTCGCCGACCAGCCCACCGGGACGTTGCGCAGTTCGATGCCGCCCAGCTTGAAGGAGTCCAGTATTCCGTAGTGCGCCCAAATGACGCCGTTCCCGAAATCGATCTTCTGACTGGCGACGGGGCTCAGCCCGGCCTCCTTGGCCACCGACGCGCGCACGCTCAGATTCGGGGCGCCGGTGTAGAACACGAAGCGCTTCGTCGGTCCGCCGTTGACCGAGGCCTCCACCAGCGGCTCCGGGTCCATCTGCTCGAATGGCACCCGCGCGAGGTCGCCGTGGACCTGATACGCCTCGCCGCGGACTGCCGCGAACCACTTGGCGTAACTGTCCTCGCCGGCCGCCTTCCAGTGGGGTGCGGACAGGCCGAACTTGTCCTGCCGGATGTAACAGTCGGCCAGGAAGTAGTTGGCTTCCTTGTCTTCGGGCGCCAGAGCGAGCGCCATCTTGAGGTATTTCTCGGCGTCGGCGAACCGATTGGCCAGCAGCCCCACATAGCCGCGCCGGCGAGCCGCGGGCAGGTTCGTGGGGTCCTTTTTCAGAATCTCCTCGTACGCGCGGCCGGCCTGCTCGAACTTGCCGGCCTTGAACAGCGCGTCCGCGTCACCGCTGCCGGCCAGCGCGGTGGCCGCGCCGCCCAGCAGAGGCGGGGCCGCGGCGGCACCGGCCAGCACGGCGGCGCCCCGCAGCAGCGAACGCCGGTCCCATTGCCTGTCTTCAGCCACGCCTTCTCCTTTTCGTGATCACCTTCGCCGTGACTTTCTGTCCGACGGACGGGCACAACGCCTCCGGCTGGTTCGTCTCGCCCTGCTTGATGAGGGCGACGCCGTGGTGCCGGGGGCCGTACAGCGTCGTCCCGATGCCGGCGGCCGGATCGCTTCGGCTAACTCGCCGGCCGGCCGAACCCCGTCAACTATCGGCCAGCCGTGTCCCCGCCTTGTCCGTGCCGTGTCATGGTCGCGTCACGGCCACCACCGACGGTGGCAGCAGTCGGAGACATGCGGCGGACAACGCGCTCTCATCCCCGTACGCGAGGCGCTACGCGAACTTCTGCACCAGCCGAACACGACCCCGCAGCCCCCACCTCAGCAAGGGGGGGCGGCACTGGCAAGGGCCAGAAACGGGCCCGCGAAGGTCCCTCTGACACCTCTGACCTGCGGTGATATTCGAGCCCTACGAGTAAGGTGTCGATTCGCTTCACGGTGTTATCCATGGGCGACAACAGCCCGGCATCCGGGTACGGCGCGGGTGTGGTGTAGACCGCAGGCGGGCTCTGAGAGGAAGCCGTGCCTAACCGAGGCGATCCAAAGCCCGCCCGACCGCTCGCATGAACGTACCGGGCGGATTTCTCGGTCCTTCGTCCTTGAGCAGGAAAACCCACATCAGCGCAAACAGCCTGCGGCACTCCAACGACCTGCGTTCCTCAGCGGAGTCGAGCTCGAAACACACCTCGCTCTCCCCATGGACCCAGCACGACACGTGCTCGGCCATCTCCGCGACCTCGGTCGCCCGATCGCTGCGCCCCGACTCCTCGAAATCGACAATCCTGACGCGCACGCCGTCCCACAGGAAGTTCGCCGTGTTGCCATCACCGGCCCCGAACACCGGCCGAACCCCACGCTCGCCCGGCTCCCATCCGGACAACCACCGTGCGCCCTCTCTGACGGCCTGATCTGCGAGCTCGTTCTTCGGCTGCCACCGCTCGGCCCACGCGAGCAATTGATCCCTGATCCGCTCCACCGGCCACAACCGCTGCGGTACTCGGTCGAGTACCTGCCGGGGCACGGCGCCATGCAGTCGGTCCACCGCCTCCACCAGTTCTTTCTCCGGTACGGCAGGCAGTTGGAAGAGCGGCGTGCCCTCGATGCGCGACATCACCACCAGATCGATCCCGTACTCCACGGGTGAGGGCGCGAGCCCAGGCGCGTGCTCGGTCAGCAGCTTCAACGCCCGCCATTCCCGCTCGGCGCCCCCATGCTTGCCGTCGATGAAGCGTTTGCGGACCAGGTCGCCGTCGATCCGCACATCGTGGGTCTGCACGAGTGGGTATTGAACCAGCTATGGGGCGACGGCGCGGGCTGGGTCGCAGCCGAAACGTGATCACCCGCAAGCGCGAAACGCGAGGGTTGCGGTCAAGATCAAGAATGGCCGACGCTGGAACGCCACCTGATCGGCCTCAATGGTGTGGATGTCGACGATGGGGCGTGTACCGGCAGGGCGGTGCCGTTGGAGGCTGGGTCACGGGTCCGTGGCCTGCCGGGCGCGCAGGGCCCGGAGCTTGTGGCGGTTGCCGCAGCGTTCCATCGCGCACCAGCGCCGGGCGCCCGGGCGGGAGGTGTCGACGAACACCAGCGGGCAGTTGTCACTCGCGCATTCGCGGATGCGCCCGGAGAGCGGCCCGGACAGAAGTTCGATCATCTCCCGTGCCAGAGTCGAGAGGGCTTGTGCGGCCCGCACCGGCGGTGTCCACCCCGCCGTCGTGCCGTCGGCGGCGAGTTCGGGGATCAGCGGCATCTCCAATGCGGCCCTGTTGATGACCGCGATCGCTTCGGCCGGGAGGGGACGGTTCGCCGCCCGCGCATGGGCCGCGTCCCAGATCGCCTGGCGCAGGGTCTTGGCCGCGGTCAGTTCGCGGGCCGTTACGGGCACCGTAATGATCGCGGCCGGCGGCGGCTGGGCCAGCCATTCGGCCAGGTCGACCGGCTCGTGGAGGGTCTCGAAGACGGCGTATCGGCCCTCGCCGCCCGTGTGGGCGAAGTCCAGGCAGGCAGCGCCGGCATCGAACCGGAACGACCCTCCCTTGGGGTCGTGCACATGCGAGCGAGATGAGAAGCCGTTTCCACGGGGCCGGCCTGGAATGTCCGCGCAGACGCTGCCGGCCCGATGGGGTGCATCGATCGGCAGATGAGCGCCGTCGGGGGTGCTGAACGGCATGGTCCGCGGTTCGCGTGGTACGGCGGGATGATGTGGTTCGGTGGTGTTGCGGTGTCGTGTGGTGAAGTCATGCCGGTGTGGCCCGATCACCCGGACCACCTGATCTCTGTCACCTTTATAAATACCTGCATCAGGTTCGGATTCGGACAGCAGGCGAAGCAAAGGTTCAATCATGATTATCGGACAAAGCATCGGTATCCGGTGCACGCTCCCCGTCCTCGACTGGCGGTTGCCTGCTTCGCTCTGGTGAGAGAACCGCCATGGCGCCGGCAGGATGCGAGCGAGGGTCATTGGGAAGCTAGCTCTGCGCCTGCCGAAAATTACATCCGCCCAGGTCGTGACCGTGTGAGGGCTTCGCGTAGTGGCGCGAGCTCCGGCCACCAGGAGAGGCAAACGCGTGCGGCATGATGATCGGCTGTGCTCCTTCGCCGTGCCTATCTCACCGTCACGAAGGCTTTCGTCGCGCTGCGGTTGCTGCCCATGGGCGATCGGGGCAAGGACGTGGAGATTCTCGTCCTGCGTCACCAGATCACCGTCCTCGAACGACAACTCGGCGCCGACACCAAGGCCAGATTCACTCCGGAGGACAGGGCCTTCCTCGCCGCGCTCCTGACCTCGCTGCCCCGCCAGGTAGTACGCAGACTGCGGCTCCTTGTTCCTCGTGGGGCGCCTGCTCCTCGTCCGAGCGATGGTTTACACGGGGTTGCCCCCGCAATGGGTTGTTAACGCTGCTGCTCACCCTCGCGCCAGGTCGGCGTATGCGACCGCGAGTTGGATCACATGGTCAACTTACTCTTTCTTTAAGTGATCTTTACTGATACATTCCTGTCCGAAAATGCCACTTATAGCAGCCCGTGCACCTTATGTGTGGGCTGTTTGGTATGCCTGTAAAAGGAGAAACGCTAGGTGACACCAGACCCTGGGCAGCGAGACTTACGCCCTATCCTGCCACTCACACGCCGCGCTGGCTTACTCGGTCGCTTTGTGACCGTCGGCGTCGCGGCCACCATGATCGTCAGCCTCGCCGCCGTGCCTTCGTGGGCCGAGGAGCCCACGCCAACTCCTCAGCCCTCATCAACTGAGACGACACCTTCTGAGCCTTCCAGCCGGAAAAAGGCTGTCGATCAAGTTCTTGAGGCCGCCAAAAGCAAGGCGGCCAAAACCGGTAAGCGCGTAGAGATCTCGGAACGTAATACCGAGACCATTACGCTGTACGCCAACCCAGACGGCAAGACCCTCCGCATGGAACTGAACCTGGAGCCGGTCCGGGTCAAGAACGTCGATGGAGGCGGCTTTACCCCCATCGACACCACGCTCGTCGAGCAGGCTGGCGTGATCAAACCCAACGCGACCAGCGGCAGCCTCACTCTGTCCGCCGGGCAGGACAAGGCCCTGCTCAAGAGTCAAGCGACGGCAGGGGCCGGCACAGCGAAGATCACCACACCATCGACGCTGCCCAAGCCCACGCTGAAGGGCGACACCGCAACCTACGCGGACGCCTACGGCAAGGGCCGCGACCTCCTGGTGACCGCGACCGCGACCGGCTTCCGGCAGCAGGTCATCATCACTGAACGGCCCAGCGGCCCGGTCACCTTCAAAATGCCGGTGGCGCTCCCGGCCGGACTCTCCTTCAGCAAGAACGCGCAAGGCCAGCCCATCATCGTGGGCAAAGATGGCAAGAAGCTGACCGAGGTACGGCCGACGCTCCTGCAGGACGCCACCGCTGCCGACGCCAACGGCCCGATGGATTCGGGCAAGGTCGGTAAGGCCGCTGTCAGTCTCGACGGCGACGGCAAGACGCTCGTGTTCGCTCCGGATGCCGCGTTCCTGGCCGATCCTGCGGTCACCTATCCCGTGACCATGGCGGCCGTGGCAGCCGACTGGTGGGAGACTCATACCGGCGCAGGCGGCCTGCCCGCACAGGGCTGGGACACCTTCGTCAACGACAAGGACTACCCGGACAGCTGGGACAACTTCATCCTGGACCGGATCCTGGTTGGCAAGTCCAACAGCGGCACCGTCCGCTGGCGCAGCTACATCAAGTTCCCCGACATGCCCGCCGAGTTCCGCGGACTCAAGGTTCAGAACGCTGACCTGATCCTGTGGAACCACCTGTCCAACGACTGCGGGACCTACGTCGGCTCCGGGATCACCACCCGGCGGGTCACGGCGCCTTGGGACGAAGCGACCATGACGTGGAACAGCCAGCCTTCGGTCACCTCGACGGGTCAGATCACCGAGGGTGCCGCCTACAGCCCCGACTGCACCAGCGGGTCCGCGAGCTGGGCGGGCAAGGAATGGGACCTGGTCTACTCGATCGACGAGATCGTCCAGGCTTGGTCGGACGGCTCCACCAACTACGGTGTCCAGCTGACTGCCGGGAGCGAGTCGGACATCACCAACTGGCGCCGCTACCGGACCGACGAAGCAGGCGGCTGCAGGAGCACCCCGCTAGAGGCATGCAAGGGGCAGCTCCACCCACCGATCCTTACCGTGGACTTCGAGGCGCCAACGCCGCCACGCCTGGAAACGGTGGTCACCACCTCACGGGAGCCGCTCACCTCGATCCCTGAATACGAGGAAGCTCTTACTAAATCTGTCTACGTGCCAGAACTCGACGAGCTGATCGAACCGCTCAACGATGAGCTGATCGCTGCGAACGAAGGGCAGCGGAACGGCGAAGGCACCTTGATCGGAACCGGCAAGCTTGACCCCGCAGTACCGGATCCCGGTGATAGCGACGACACCTCCAATTCGGACGGTGAGGACACGACACCGGCGCGAGTACTGGCCACCGAACCTACCAGCGGCGCCACCGATGTATCCCTGGACTCTCATATCCGGGCGACATTCTCGGAGGAGATCTTCGGCCCAGAGTTCGTGGTGAAGAGCTCGCAGGGTGCCCAGATTCAGGGCACCACCACGCTGGACGACACCGAGAAGATCGCGACTTTCACTCCCACGCAGCCGCTCCACCCTGGCGCAACGTACACCGTTGAGATCTCAGGAGCGATCGACGCCTGGGAGAACGAGATGGCTCCCTACACCTGGTCCTTCCGCACCGTTGATCAGGCAGCCGGACGTTGGACGTTTGATGAGGGGGACGGCCGTACAGCTGTCGACTCATCGGGCAATGATCATGACGCGCGCCTGAACGATACAGCGACGTGGATCACCGGCAAGAGCGGGAATGCGGTCTCCAACGTGCCGTCGCAGGCGCGGATCGCCGCCTCTCGGTCCGCGACCCAGCAAGGAAAGGCCATCGAGGTCGTCGATGAGACGACCACGACCAGCATCACGTACGCCCAACCGGACGGGAAGACGTTCAAGACCGACGTCACCGCCGGTCCGGTACGGGCCAGGCAGGGCGGCGGCTGGGTGCCGATCGACACCACCTTGGCCGAGCAGGGCGGCAAGCTAAGGCCCAAGACTCTCGCCGAGGGCGCGGTCGTGGAGATCTCCACCGGCGGTACGGACCCGTTCGTGAAGATGTCCGCCGATGGGAAGTCCTACGCGCTACGTTGGCCGACGCCGTTGCCGAAGCCGACGGTCAAGGGCAGCGTGGCCACCTACACCGACGCTGCGGGCGTGGATGCGGACCTGGTGGTGACGGCATTGCCGAGCGGGTTCCGGCACGAGGTGGTGCTGCGTCAGCGGCCCGCCAAGCCGCTGGAGCTGAGGATCGGCGTCGACGACGAGGGCCTGACCTTGACCGAGGGCAAGGGCGGCAGGCTGTTGCTGAAGGGCGAGGACAAGAAGCTGGTCGCTGCGGGGACGCGGACAATCGTGTCCGACGGCAACAAGAGCGGGCTGGCCCGGCGCGGCAAGATCGGCTCGGACGTGGTCACCAAGGACGGCCGTACCGAGCTGGTGGCCAAGCCGGACCAGACGTTCCTGGCCGACGCCGGCACCGTCTACCCGGTGCGGGTGGCCGCGGCGGTGACGCTGCCGCTCAGCACCGACGTCGATGTCAGCACGAATGACTCGGACGGCTCGCCCGCTTACCCGGACAACCAGTACATGCTGGCCGGCACCGTGTCGGGCGGCACCATGGCCCGGGTGCACCTGCGGTTCGACACCACGGGCCTGCCGGGCAGCACGGTGACCGACGCCACGCTGTCGATGAACACCATCGACAGCCACAACTGCGGCGCCGCACTCGCTCGAGGTATCCAGGTCGCCCGCGCGACCGGCGCGTGGGACTCGGACAACCTGTACTGGGCCAACAAGCCCGCCTTCACCACCGAGGACGCCTCCACCAACTTCAAGGGCGTCAACTCCGACTGCGCCGTCTACCCGGACAGCATGGACTGGAACGTCACCGGCATCGTCCAGGACTGGGCCGCCGGCGCCGCCAACCACGGCTTGGTGCTCAAGTCGCCCGGCGAGGCGGACGTCGACAACTACCGGGTGTTCACCTCCTCGGAGGACACCGACTTCGGCCTGCCGCCGAAGCTGACCGTCACGACCAGCGGACCGGCCTCGCAACCGGCCGTCTCCGCACCGGCCATCACCCCGGCGCAGACCGTGGGCGGCGTCACGGTGACCGGCTCGCTCACCCCGCAACTGGCCGCCACGGTCACCGACACCGCCGGCGGCGACCTGACCGGCGAGTTCGAGGTCGAGCACGACCCGGCCGCAGCCGGGCAGGGCAGCGGTCAGATCTGGGCCGGCGCCTCGCAGGCCGTCGCCTCCGGCGGCCAGGTCACGGTGAGCGTCCCGGCCGGGAAGCTGACCGACGGCTGGAAGATCCGCTGGCGGGCCCGCGCGGTCTCCTCTGCCGCCGCCTCGGCGTGGACAGACTGGCAGAGCGCCACCGTTGACGTGCCGGACCCAGTTTCTGAACCGGCCGTCGGCGCGCTGCAGGTCAGCCCGTCCGAGCAAGTGGACGGCACCACCGTCACCCCCACCCTCACCCCAGCGCTGCTCGCCCAGGTGATCGACCTGGCCGGCAAGCCGCTGCGCGCCGAGTTCGAAGTCGAACACGACCCTGCCGCACCCGAGGGCCAGGGCACCGGACAGATCTGGACCGGGGCCGCGGACAACGTACCGGCCGGCACCCAGGCGAGCATCGCCATCCCGGTGAACACACTGTCCGACGGGTGGAAGGTGCGCTGGCGGGCCCGCGCAGTCTCGGCCACCGCCACCTCGGTTTGGTCGGACTGGCAGCAGGTGACCGTGGACGTCGCCCAGCCCGGCGAGGAACCCCTGGCCCAGACGGCCAGCGCGGTGATCCGCACCGACCAGAGCTTCACCACCGCCGCCTGGCTGCGCTGGAGCGACAAGGACGGCGACTACACCGTCCTGGAACAGCGAGGCACCCACCAGGCGCCCTTCCGGCTCGGCAACACCGCCGACAACGGACTAGTGTTCACCTTCACCAACACCGACGCCGCGGACGCGACGGCCGAGGGAGTCCGGTCGGGAGTGGAGCCGCCGGTCGATGAGTGGTTCCACCTGGCGGGCGTGTACGATGCCACCACCCGGACGGCCACTCTGTACCTGAACGGAGCACAGACCGCAACCGCGCAGCTGCCCTTCCCCGCCTGGGACGCCCAGGCCCCGCTACGGATCGGCGCGGCGATGGCAGGGAGCCTCGACGAGGTTCAAATCTATCAACGCCCGTTCAGCGCTGATGAGGTCGCCAATGTGATGGCCCCGGCTCCGACGTCTGTGGCTGCGCCCGCACCGCAGAAGACCGCGTCTACCCAGGCCGCGGCTGCGACCGGCGACTTTGATTACGAGCGTATCAATCTACAAACGTGTCAGGTCAGCGGAAGCGAAACCGGGCACGGTGAGTACGATGCTCGAATCCGCGAGCTGCCATACAACTCCTGCTGGTCCTCCTACCTCCAAGTGAACGACTACATCGAGGACGAGTCGAGCGGCAGATTGGTGAAAGCCGGCTGTAAAGCTGTGATCAAAAATCCGGTCCTGCAATGGGCCTGCAGGCAGCTGGATGAGCCGTTCGATGAAGACATCGCCCTCCGCTTCCGGGCCACAGTGGTCATCCACAGCTATCTCGGCAACGCGACCGGAACCGGTGTGGTGGACGGAGCCGGCACCGGCATCAAACCGACGGACATGAAGATGTTCATCCAGCTCGATGATTTCGCGCTCATCGACGAAGACGGGCGCGTGATCAAGCCCGGCAACCAGTTGGATGGCCTGCCCCTCACGACGAGACTATATATTCCGGATCCGCCTCTCACGGATGAAGGCTGCACTACTGGCGACGGCGAGAAGAAGAAGGACATCTCTGCCTGGCAATCCAGTCCGTACGATACCTTCAACATCCGAACGACCATCGATAATCCGGGCGTAGTAGCCTGTGCATTCCATCCCGAAGTCGTGCTTTACACCGACTCTGGGTTCGAGTGGTTGCGCCTACCCCTCTTCAGCCAAAAGGTCATCGACGTCCGTGGTCAGTGGGTCGGCATCGCACGCGAGGGTGACGGTATTCCCGCGGGCTGGAAACGGTGGATGCCCCACTTCCGCTGCGACAGCCTGGCGTTCGGCGCGGGGGACCCGCAGGTCGAGGATCGCGTCGGCGGCTGTATCAACACCAGGTCGAAGCGCGTGTTCGTCATGTCCGCAAGTCCTGGCACGGAATTCCCGGAGACGGCCCAGCACATCAAGGACGCTCTCAACCCCGCGACGAATAAGGGTACGAACCCGCCCAAACGAGAGGGGGAGTACGAGGTCCCGAATCCGCCGGATAGGGCCATCCTCGGTACGGAGTTGCCCAAGCGCATCCCGGGGAACTGGGCGGCTCCTGTCGGGAGTGATGCAGGCGAACCACTACACAGAGCCACCGAAAAGTCCGTGAAGGACGAAAATCGACGCGTTTTCTTCGGTCGCGCCTTCGTGGCCGATCGCGGCGACGTGAAAGACTTTCAATGGCCGGACGACAAGAGTAGTAACTATTGCAAGTACTACCAATGGGAGAAGTACATCGCCCAGACAAAATTCAATGACCTGAACTGCGACGAATATCCGTTCGCGTCCACATTCGAAGGGGCCAAGAGTACCGAGTGGGACTTCTCAATCCGTGCGATCAAGGCAAAAGACAACCAGGATCAGGGCAATGCTCTGGGTAGATTCTATGCCCAATTTAGAGTCGGCAACGAGAACTCTTTCTGGGTAATGATCCAATAGTGAGGTGATCTCAGAGAAATAATTCGGGGCGATTGAGGATTTATGGGACACGGGCGGTGACGTTTCGGGCTTTCCGGGAGAAGTCGCCGAAGGCCAGAGACAAGCGTGGAGCCTCCGGTAGATGAGTTCTCACCACAAGAA